>CANETR010000036.1 GCA_947441325.1 Saprospiraceae bacterium | reverse complement strand
TGGAATTCGTTGTATTTCATCAATTACTACCAATTTTGACTTTTGCGCCAAAACTGTTTCTCTAAGGTACTCAGGATTACTGAGTAGCCTTTTGTACAAATCTGATAACAAAAGGTCGAACCAAAGTGCGTCGGGGAATAACTGTTTTAGGAGGGTACTTTTTCCTGTTTGTCTTGGTCCCCAAAAAAAAACACTCTGCCCCTGATTGTCTATAAATTTTTGTTTTCTCTCAAAAAAGCTAACTTTCATTGAATATTTTTTTTTGCAAATTTAAGGGTTTAATTTTATATTTTCATGTAATTTAAAATTAACACTTTAATATTACATGTAAAATTAAAGTTTTTTTAAGGTTTTTCATCATTGTTTTGATTTTTTTAGCCGTTTGAAAACAACTACAAATAAGACCTTTGCTTCATTTTAGGACGAATAGATTATTCCCAATATACAGTTTTTAACATAGAAATTCAAGTTTTGAAATACGCATAGAGCGGACGTTTTTACACAATAAATATCGATTTAGTTTTAAAGGCTTTAGCCTTTAAAAAATCAAACACCAAAACGAGCCCGATTTCCGATAGCTATCGGAATAGCTTAGGGCAAAATGTTCGATTTAGGGTTAAAACCCAGGTATCCGTTGGTATTGAAAAATCTGAGCTTACCCCGAGAGCTTTCGGGGGCATCAGATTTTTTCACAGGTTTCTGGCCCCATAGGGGTCACCTGTTCTTAGCCGAAAGGCTAAGATGTGAAAAAGTCCCGTAGAGATGACCTCTTCTAGCTCTAGAATTGGAAATAAAAATCGTTTAAAAAGGAATTTGTGCAGGTCACCACGCTGTGGCTCTAATCCATTCTTGCCTGGCGGCTAAGAACAAACCGCTGCGATGCAGCTCAATTGAATTAAAATGTCGCTGCGATGCAGCTTTTTTATTTTTTTGCCTTTCGGCTACAAAAATATTGCCCCTCCGGAGCAAAATTTAATTAGTTTCGTCAATCCGTAAATATCTGTCTTGACGCAGTTAATCTGTTTAATCCGATAGCAATCGGATCAGTATTGACGCAGTAGCATAAAATCTGTGTGCATCTGTCCGATCTGTGTTGGACAAAGTCCAGATCTGTGTTTCAATTATAAACAGGTCACCACGCTGTGGCTAAAATCCTGCACCTGCCTGCGGCTAAGAATAGGCCACTCCGCTGGAGCTATATCCCAATTTTATAAAAGATAATTAAAGACAGAACATAAGTTCTTGATCCTTCACTTCAGGTTTATCATTATAAATGCTCAATTTCCTCTTTACTTAATCCCGTAGCCTCAATAATTTGCTCAACATTCAAGCCCATTCGCTTTAAATTTTTTGCTATCTCAATTTTTCCTTCAATTTTCCCTTCAATTTTCCCTTCGATTTTCCCTTTAATCTCACCATCTTCATAAGCCGTATCTACTACATTTTTGATATCACGGTAGTATTTGAGGCTATTTTCATAAATTTCACGCTCTTCTCTGCTGTATTTTGCAATTTCTGCGGCAGCGAATAGTTTGGTGAAAATTTTCTCTTGTAGCGCAACAGGCCTATCCTGCAATTTTGCCAAGTATTTTAATACATAAATCCATTTTTCAATTTTGCTTTGCAGCTGTTCAGCGCTTTTGTCAAACTTGGGCAATTCGATGTAAATGAAAGTTAGCTTATCATAAAAAACTTTATTGTTCTGATTTTTGAGTAAAACTTTGTGGATGTAGCTTTTGTCATCTCTATCTTCTTCAAAAACAAAATCCAGAATACCAATAGTATATACGGCAGCCAGCTTAAAATCCCAATTACTTCCTTTTACGGCTTGTTGCTGAATCGGAAAGGTAGCATAAAACACAGATCTGTCCTTGAAATAATTTTGCTTTGCTTTTTGAATTTCAACGATAAACTTTTCTCCTTTTTCATTTTCGCAATAAAGGTCAAAAATTGCCTTTCTATCTTGCTCTAAGAGCGCTAGATGTTCATTTTGCTGATAAGTCAGTTCTTTGATTTTATGCGGTTCGGGAAGCAGTTCATTCAAAAAATCGACCAACAAATCTTTGTTGACTTCTTCGCCAAAAAGCTTTTTAAAACCAAAATCGGTCAGGGGGTTGATGTACTTTTCGGGGAGTTCCATATTTGTTTTTTTTAGTATGTCATACAAAGTTAACGTTTTTGAAGATGAGATGCAAGTCTGATTTGAAAATAATTGCTTTGTCTGGCCTGCTCATTATTGAATATTATTCCACGTTACTTGGGCATAATAAAAAACATTCAATTTAGGTCACCACGCTGTGGCTAAAACCCATTGTTGCCTGGCGGCTAAGAACAAACCGCTCCGATGGAGGTAATCGGCAGTGGTCATTTATCTTTGGAATAATGCTATAAATTTCTAATGTTAATTCGGAGCCAGTTTTCTAATAAATGACTTTATGCGTGATACAATCTTATAGCGCAAAATATTTTTCCCCAATTAAAACATAGAATATTACCACGGCCATTATTATAAAACCCAAAATTAAATCAGCTTTTTTGTGAATTTTGAGTAGTTCTTTGCCTGCTTCAGGCAAGAAGGAATCTGCAGATTTTAATTGGATAAATTTTTTGGGCGCAAGAAAAATGATAAAAATAGCCAGTAAATTGATTGCCATGCCATAAATAAAAGGAAGAAAAGCCAGGGTTAAACCCACTGCGAAAGTAAAAATTGTACCAAGCGAAGCGGTGTAGAACACAATTGCAATATGATCTCGTACAGAAACATCAAGTTTTTTGGAAAGTTTCAGCACCAATAGAAGTTTTACAATACAGAAAAACATTGTGACCGGAACAAATACTTTAGAAAAAAGCAGATCCATCAGGAAGCTGAAATTTGTATAGCCCCCTTCAGCATCAAACATAGCATTAAAATCGGCATCATGTCTTTTTCCAACTTCCGACCAATCGATGAAAAAGCTGTTTACAAGTATAAAATATCCGCAAAAGCTCAGGAAAAACTTAGTTGGCTTAACATAGGTATTTTCTCCCGAATTCAAGCTTTTGAGAATTATATCGGGTTTGCGAAGTAAATCTTTCAGGGTTTTTAGCATCCCGCTTTCATAGCCGACAGTATCTTTAAATAAATCTACGAAGAAGGCATAATTTATCTTATCATTCATGGCGAGGGAAGCTGTTTAAAAATTGATGTATTTTTCGGCATCAACAGCCTGCCCATTGTACCAAAGTTCGAAATGAAGATGAGGGCCATTGCTCATTTCGCCGCTATTGCCAATAATTGCGATTGCCTCACCTGCAGCTACTCGGTCACCTAATTTTTTTAAATTGGCAGAGTTGTGTTTGTACCAGCTTATGAGGTTGCCCTGATGTTGAATGCCAATCATATGCCCCGTGTCGCTCGACCAGGATGACATAATAACTGTCCCACTTTTGGTGGCTTTGATGACCGTGCCTTTTGGGGCAACAACATCGGTACCATAATGTCCGCGCGATGGAGCAAAACGGTCTGAAACAACACCTCTGACAGGGCTGCCAAAACTGCTTTTATCAATTTTTGAATTTTGATCAAAAAAATCGCCTTGAATGAGATTCCCTTGGCTAATAATATTCTGATCGCTTACAGATAATTGATTTTTTTCCTCCGATTTTTTTGGAATATCTGCGAATGTACTGCTTGTTGCTGTTTTGGCAGGGGCTTCGGGTTTTTTTATATCTTTTTCATACTCAAAAGATTCACTGCTAAGTTTTTTTAGACTTTCTATGTATGTAATATTCCCTTTCAATTCTCTGTCAAGAGAATCTAAATCGCGATAAAGTTTTTCCATTTCCTTGCGAAGTTCCTTATCGCTGATTCCGGGATTATAGGAAACAATCCGCTTCATCGGCGTAAATTTTACAATGAGAAGTGTAAGTAAAGAAATACCAAAAAACAGGGCAAAAGTCACTAGGATTAAGCTTCTTAAACTTAGTTTCCAAGATCTTTCTTCCTGAAAAGTCTGGTCATTGATTACAACAAGTCTGTGATGCCCCCTAAACCATGGAAGACTCTTTTTTTTCTTGCTTGTCTTGTTCGATTCCTGTTTTTCAGGCATTTGATCTTATTTTATCACTATACAAATCAGAATAAAATTAACTGGTACAGCCTCATTTTCAAATATTTTTATCAGGCATTACTGCAAAAATAATAAACAAAGCGCGTATTTTTGCATTCGCTTTTATCCAATATTTGGTTTTTCGACGTTATTAATAAGACTTTAACCAATAAAAGTAGTACATTTATAACTCCTTTTGCCTAATTTTTTTCGACTATATTCTAGGCATTAAATTTTTAGTGACTGACATTAAACATGAGCAATAGATTTTTTTTATTTTTTGCCGTATCAATTTTTCTCTTTTCGGTAGCCTGTACCACCAAAAAGGGAGAGACCACCAAATTGGGTAAATTTTACCACAATGTAACAGGGCAATATAATGCTTATTACAATGCCGATCTTCTCCTGCAAAAGGGTTTTGAGACGCAAACCCAAATGCACCGTGATAATTACAATGAAATATTGCATATGTTTCCATATGCTGCTGGTGAGAAACCTACTGTAGCAGCTGCTCAGGCCAACAAAAATCAAACGGCCGATCCTGCTACAGACCCCAAATCAGGACCCCTAAAAAATAATAGTACTGGCGGGCAGCCAAATGCAGCAGCTGCAGGTTCTCCGCTCGATAATGCCATTAAAAAGTGCGCCATAAATATTGAGTTGCATCGCCCGAGTAATTGGGCAGATGATAGTTATTTTATTGTTGGAAGAGTAGAATTTCTGAAAAAGGAATTCGAAAAATCAGCGGCAACTTTCAAATACATTACCGAAAAATATCATACAAATAAAGCCTTGAGCGAAATGTCGCCCGATGAGTTGAAAGCTTACAACAAAGCACAGCAGGCTAAAAATTCAAAGGATAAGAAAAAAAGTAAGAAGAAAAATACTAAAAAGAAAAAGAAGAAAAAATCTAATAAAAAGAAAAAGCCAAATAGCTCAAAAGCTAAACAAACAACTGAAAAAGACACTAAAACAGCCGATGTAAAGAACCCGGAAGCTGTTACAGAAGAGGAAGAGGGTCCTAAACCACCGAAATATTTTCTAAAACATCGCCCTGTGCGCTATGATGCCATGCTTTGGATGGCAAAATCATATATTGAGTTGGACAATTATGACGATGCTGGCCGTTACCTAAGATTGTTAATCGAGAAATCGGATGTACCAAAAAGAATTAAGGCTCAGGCATTAACAGTTTTAGCATATAGCCATATTCGTCAAAAAGAATTCGATAAGGCAATCGAACCGCTCGAAGAGGGCATTTCTATGATTCGGCGCAAGAAAAATAAAACCCGATTTATCTATGTGCTCGGACAGTTGTACCAAAAACAGGGCAACAATCAGTTGGCTATGGAAAATTTCAGAAAAGTTCCCAAGGCCAATCCTGAATATGAAATGGAATTTAATGCCCGTCTGAATATGGCTATCAATGCAGCAGCAGCGGAGAATAGCAAGTTTGATCCCGAGACATTGCTGAAGCGAATGCTGCGTGACGGAAAAAATGAGGAGTATAAGGACCAGATATATTTTGCATTGGCAAAAATGCAACTCAACAGTGGTAACGAGGATGGCGGAATAGTAGCGCTGCAGATGGCCATGCAAAATGCCGATGATTTTCAAAAAACCGAAGCTGCTTACATGCTTGCAGAAATTTTTTGGAAGAGAAAGGATTATGTAAAAGCCTATGCTTATTTTGATACCTGCTCAACTGCAATTCAGGCATCGGATGAACGCAATAGCTATGTGTCTGCCCAAAAACTATTATTGAAAGATCTTGCCGAAAATATAAATACCATTACATTAAAAGACAGCCTACTTAGCATTGCTGCCTGGCCATACGATAAACAGAAAGAACTGGTGCAGAAGCTTCGTACAGAGGAAGATGCAGCAAAAAAACCACAGAATGCACTTGATCGGAACGCTGCAAAGTCAAAGGCCGCAACAGATTCGGGGATAAATCCCTCTGCAGTAACGAATTCAAAATTCCCACTCTACGATCCGAATACATCTAAAAAAGGAGAACGCGATTTCCAGAAACGTTGGGGAGACCGTGTGTGGACCGACAACTGGAGACGTTCATCAACAGAAGGTAAAAATACTAATGATGGAGCAGAATCGAACGATGCGCTAAAGCCTTTGACAGAATCTGAAGTAAAAGAATACCTCAAAAAAATGGGAGTACCTCAGGATACTGCCAGCCAGAAAAAAATGAATGGTGAAATAGAAACTGCTTTATTTTTGGTTGGAAATATCTATTATGAAAAGCTAGATGAAAACAAAAGAGCTTCAGATGCTATTGAAAAACTCTTTGCACGATATCCCAAAACCAAGCATGAGCTCGAAGCCTGGTTCCTGATGTTCAATATTTGTACAGAGGATAAAAATGGCAATTGTACAGCTTCATATAAGGACAAAATATTGAGTGCCTATGCCGATAGCGACATAGCAAAATCTTTAAAGGACCCCAATTACCTGAATGCGAAACAGCGTCAGATTGCCGAGGTAAATCAATACTACGACGACAGCTATGCCTTGATTAAAGCTGGTAATTTTCAAGAAGCATACAGACGTTATGAGGGCTTGCCTAAAAAATTTGGCAATAATTATCCTTTGAAAGCCCGTTTCGCTATTCTTGCCGCTATGTGTATAGGTGGTATGCAGGGGCAAGAACCATACATTAGTGCCCTGAAATCGGTTTCGGTCAGTTATCCAAATACAGAAGAAGACAAAAAGGCCAAAGAAATGGTTGCCCTGCTTCAAGGGAACAAGGCCGATAATAAAACGCCAACGCCTCAACCTGTAAAATCGGAAAGTAAAGAAATAAAAGGTAACTACAACTTTGACAACGATTTAGCTACAGGTCACTACGTATTAGTTGCATTTGATGATGCTAAAACTAACCTCAACGACCTAAAAGCAAAAATTTCCGATTTTAACAATAAAACTTTTAGTCTGCTCCGTCTGAACGTATCAAGCCTTATGCTTGATGGCAAATCGCCTACACTTATTGTCCGCAAATTCAAAGATAGAACAGAAGCGGTCGAGTATCTCAAAACAGTTGAGGGCAATTCAGAGTTCATGGGCAAAGATGTGCCCTCGCACGAAATGTATTTTATTGGCCAAAATAACTACCGGGAAATTCTTCAAAAACAGAATTTTGGCGATTACATTAAGTTTTACGACGAGAATTTTAAATGATAATTATTCTCTAAGCATATTGAAAACCGGGGCTAACCCGGTTTTTTTTTGTAGTACATCTACCTGATTTTGTGCCCTCAAAAAACAGATATTTTCAGTAAAATTATCTACATTTGTAGGTTAAAGACAAAACCTTGAACAACTATCCTAGATGGAACAACAAACAAACGGCGGAACCCTAAACCCGCAGGATATCAGAAACTTAAAGATGCCTCTTTATAAAAAAACCATCAAATGGTTTTGGAGAATTTTCTTTTCACTAATTGGCTTGATTTTTCTGTTTTTCATATACCTCTCTTTTCAGCTTCCTTCCTTCGAAGAATTGGAGAATCCAAAGTTAAACATGGCATCTGAAATTTACGCTGCAGATGGTGTGCTATTGGGTAAATTTTATGTCGAAAACCGCACGCCAGTTCCTTATGACAGTATTTCGCCATATGTCATTAAGGCCCTTGTTGCAACTGAGGATGCAAGGTTTTATAAACATTCGGGTATCGACCCTGAGGCAATAGGACGTGTAATGGTTAAAACATTATTGCTTCGCAAAGAAAGTTCAGGTGGGGGTTCTACTATTTCTCAACAGCTGGCAAAATTATTGGTTGGCCGACCAAATACAAAGGGAATGTTTTTTCTATTTAGATATGGCACCATTTTCAGCACCAAGTTAAAAGAATGGTTAACAGCTGTAAAATTGGAACGTTCCTACACCAAAGAGGAGATATTGGCAATGTATCTCAATAAGTTTGATTTTCTTTACAATGCACACGGAATAAGATCTGCCTCTGAAACCTATTTTGGTAAGCATCCTTACGATTTGGATGTAAATGAATCGGCCATGCTGGTGCGCATGCTTAAGAATCCATCCATGTACAATTTCAGGCGTGACATGAAAACAGCCATGAAGGGTAGGGAAGTGGTATTGAAAAATATGATGGATAAAGGTCATATCACTAAACAACAATATGACGAATTTAGGGTACAGCCAATTGATGCCTCTCGTTTCAGAATTCAGGATCATAATGAGGGGATGGCTACTTATTTCAGAGAATATCTGCGTGAACACCTCAAAGACGTGCTATCCCGTACTGAAAATCTTAAAGCTGACGGTACTCAGTACGACTTGTACCGCGATGGGCTAAAAATATACACGACCATTGACTCCCGCATGCAACAGCATTTGGAGCAGGCAGTTTGGGATCATCTCAGTCAGCATCAGCAATACATGTTTAAGCAATGGCCCGATTGGAATCTTCCCGACCCACCAATTGGTACTTCTAAACAGAATCCCTGGACTTACAAAGATTACAAGAGCAGTTTAGGAGAAATAGAAATACGTTTGCTCAATTTTAATAAGCTTTTGTGGGAATCTGACAGGTGGCTTAATACGAGACAAAACTATTTCAATGTGGCAGATAAAAATGACCTGAGTGAGGTGGATATCTATCGGCTAATTAGGGTAGAAAATGCGAATAAAAATCCTTACAAAGAGAATAATTATAGCAAAAAAGTCGATGGTGACTCTCTTTTGAGAGACTGGAGAAAAACCAATTTTATCAGTGAACAACAGTACAATAAGTTCAGAGCAATTCTAAAATCATCTGAATGGAAAACAATCAGGGCTGAATATGAGGCGATGATGAAATACATGAGAACACCTACAAAAATGAAGGTTTTTTCATACAAAAAAGTTAAAGACAAGTGGCGTGCTTCCGACAAGGATACGACTATGAGTCCTTTTGATTCGATTCGTTATCATCGAATGTTTATTCAGGCGGGCTCTTTGGCTGTAGATCCCAGAAATGGTCACATAAAAGCTTGGGTGGGTGGAGTTGATTACCACTATTTCAAGTTAGATCACGTGAGTATGGGTGCCCTCTATGTGCATCCCGATAAGAAAAAACCTGGGGTTGAATACCAAAAAGTGGGTCGTCAGGTAGGGTCTAGTATCAAGCCATTCCTTTATGGGCTAACCATACGTGATAGAGGATATTCTCCCTGCTATGAAGTGGATGATGTGAAACTAACAATTGAAAAAGGCTATGGAGAATTTGGACTTACAAAAGATTGGACACCTAAAAATGCTAATGCAGTATACAGTGGTCAGCGTATGACATTAACTCGTGCACTTAGTCTTTCACTCAATTCTGTTTCGGCCCAACTTATGAAGGACTTTAGGAGTACTGCTCCTTTTCGGAAATTCCTGAACTCTGTTGGAATAGATACCACTAAGGTGCCTGCATCTCCGGCAATTTGTCTTGGCTCGCCCGACCTTACTCCTTTTGAAATGACTGGAGCTTATACTTTCTTTGCAAATGGTGGATTTTATCACGAACCTATTCTGGTAAGCAGCATTGTCGGCAAAAATGGTAATGTTATTTATACCGACGAATCGGAACAAATTAAAAAAGACATACTTCTGCCAAAATATGCTTATACGATGAGCACTATGTTGCAGGCTGTACAGTCTGGCGCTCCGGGTTTTCAAGGCATCAAATCACAACATGGCGGAAAAACAGGTACAACCAATTTCCAGGCCGATGGTTGGTATATGGGCATAAC
>CANETR010000035.1 GCA_947441325.1 Saprospiraceae bacterium | reverse complement strand
TAATACCACTACTGCAAGCACAGGTGGTTACGGTAATTTTACAACTACCAGTACTAACCTTACTAAAGGTGCATCATCAACCATTACATTGACTCCGGGCTATGCCGGGTCGGTTTACAGTGAATATTTCAAAGTTTATATCGATTATAATGGTGATAAAGATTTTGCCGATGCTGGCGAAAACGTATTTACCTCTGCAGCTGTATCTGCTGCTGTAAATGGCACTTTCACTGTTCCGACTACTGCAATCACTGGTACTACCAGAATGCGCATTGTCATGAGTGATGCTGCGATAAGCGGACCATGTACTGTTTTAAATTACGGTGAAGTTGAAGACTATACAGTAAACCTTACAACATCAACTACTACAACCTGCAGTGCCCCTACCGCTCTTATTGCTACTGCGGTTACCACTTCAGGTGCTACACTTTCATGGACTGCAGCAACAGGCGCAGCCAGCTACACCTTACAAGTAAAAACTTCAGCAGCGACCACCTGGACATCTTACACCGTTTCTGCAACAAATTATACATTAACAGGTCTTGCAGCCTCTACTATTTATAACTGGCAGGTAAGAACAAACTGCTCTGCATCTTCAAGCGCTTATGTTGCCGGTACCAATTTTACTACACTTGCTGCAACAACTTGCTCAGATAATTACGAGTCGAACAATACACTTGCTACGGCAAGAACCATCACTGCAAATACCAATATCACTGCAAGAATTGGCACTAGCACTGACATTGACTGGTTTAAGTTTACCAATACCAGCACTGCAAGAAATATCAGAGTGACGCTTACAGGTCTCCCTGCCGATTATGACCTTGGACTATACAATAGTGCAGGCACATTACTTTATAGTTCAGCAAACGGTGGCACTACTTCTGAAACAGTAACCTACAATGCTGCACCGGTTGGCACTTACAACATCAGAGTAATTGGCTACAACGGCGCCTTCTCCTCTACAGCCTGCTACACTCTTAGAGCTACAACTAGCAGCACTACGCTGCGCGAAGCCGAATTGGAAACTGTTGTAACACCTAAGGAAGAAACAGCACAGTTTGAAGATGCAAGTGAAGTATTTGGATTTAATCTGTTCCCTAACCCTGCAAACAGCACGCTGAATATTCAGGTGAATACAGACCAAACTATCATAAAAGCGCAGGCTTTCGATGTTACAGGTCGCGTTATCTGGACAGGTAATCTTGAGAAAGGAATCAACAGCATCAGTGTTGAAGAACTTCCTGCAGGCATGTATCATTTTTCTGTCATTTCACCAAATGGAGAAAGATTGAGCAAAACCTTTGTTAAAACAAACTAAGCCATAACAAAATACAATTTCAGAAAGCCGCATAATGCGGCTTTCTTTTTTTATTGGAATTTAACAATAAATAGCTATTTTTGAATTCGAGAAAAACCAATCTGTTTTACCTTAATCAAACACAAAATGAGATACCTTTTTCTTTTATTTATCAGTGTACAAACTTTCGCACAGGCCGATATTCAAAAAAAGCTGCAAAACAAGTTCATTGCTGCAGAGTCGGGAGATACCATTTTCATTGAAGCAGGTAAATTTACGTTCAGCAGCAGCCTTTGGCTCGATTCAAAACAAAATGTAGTTATAAAAGGCGCTGGAATGGATAAAACCATTCTTAGCTTCAAGGGTCAGACCGCAGGTGCCGAAGGCATTAAAGTAACCGATTCTAAAAATATTGTCATTTGCGATTTAACAGTAGAAGATTCAAAAGGCGATTGCATTAAAACTCAAAAAGTTGAAGGAATAACTTTCGACCGTGTGACAACCCGATGGAGTGGAAAGCCTAAGAAAACCAATGGGGCTTATGGTTTTTATCCGGTGCAATGTACCAATGTAACTATCAAAAATTGTGTAGCACGCGGTGCCAGCGATGCGGGAATTTATGTTGGTCAGTCAAGCAAAATTGTAGTAACAAAATGTAAGGCCATCGAAAATGTTGCCGGTATAGAAATAGAAAATTCACTCTTTGCTGATGTATTTGACAATGAGGCGCTGAATAATACTGGTGGCATACTGGTTTTCGACATGCCCGATTTGCCTCAAAAAAAGGGTGGCTACGTGCGTGTTTTTAACAATTATGTCCACGACAATAATTACAAAAACTTTGCTCCAAAAGGTAATATTGTTGGTAAAGTCCCGCCAGGCACTGGCGTTATTATTCTTGCTACAAATCATGTGGAAGTTTTTGAAAATAAAATTCAGAACAACCGTACCATGGGCGTTGGCATCATTAGCTATTATATTACAGAAAGTCCTTTCAAAGACCCGGATTATTACCCCTACCCCAGCGATATTTCTATTCACCATAACCGTTTCGAAAGAAAAAATATTCAGGCAACGATGCAGGGTCGTATGGGTCTAATGTTCCGATTCAAACTAAAATTCGGCAAAAAAGTACCACATATTATTTACGATGGCATCAAAGATGAAAAGCTCAAAAATGAACAAGGTCTCATCTGTATTCACGATAATGTGAATGAAAGCTTTGCCGAAATTGATGCATCAAATGATTTTAAGAATATTACAAGAGAATTGAAAACTTATCAGTGCAAAAAAGAACCTTTGAAATTTAGTCTTGACAAATAAAAAATTCAAAATTATTAGTTCTAGCATCCTTTTTGTAACTGATAGCGAATAACTTTATTTGAAAATATATTAAATGAAATTAAGATTATTACTTATTTCTGCAATTTCACTTGCCTTTCTCTGCATATCGCTCAGCTCTTTCAGGTTTGAGGACAAAGCAGTCGTATCAAAATATCCTGATAAACTATCAGAATGGCATTTCTTCGAAGGAAAATTATCCGATTTAAAACCCAAGAATGACGTAATTCCCTACGAATTAAGGACAGCTCTATTTTCAGATTATGCCCAAAAACTAAGATTTGTAAGATTGCCCGAAGGCACTAAAGCAACATATAATCCAAAAGAAGTCTTTGATTTTCCCGTTGGCACCGTACTCATTAAAAATTTTTACTATGCCAATGACTTACGCAAGCCCGAAAAAGGGCGTAAGATAATGGAAACCCGTTTACTAGTGCATGAACAAAGCGGATGGGAGAATCTGGTTTATATTTGGGATGAAGATCAGAATGAAGCTGTTTTAGACCTTGCAGGTGATACAAAACAAGTAAATTGGACAGACGAAAAAGGTAAAAAACACAAGTTGGATTATATTATCCCCAACAAAAATCAATGCAAGGGCTGTCATAGTTTCAACGACAAGGTGAAGCCTATAGGCCCAACAGCAAGACAACTCAATGGCAATTACAATTATGCTGACGGCAATGATAACCAATTGAATTATTGGAAGAAAACAGGTATTTTGTCGGCTCTGCCCGAAGACTTAAATGCCGTAGACAAAATTGCTGTTTGGGATAATCCTCAATCAGCTAGCTTAGACCAAAGAGCAAGAGCCTGGCTCGATATCAACTGTGCGCATTGTCATAGACCCGAAGGTCCCGGCAGCACCTCTGGGCTTTTCCTCTCCTATTATGAATCAAACAAAACCGCTTTGGGCATTTATAAAACACCTGTGGCAGCAGGACGTGGCTCGGGTGGATTCGCATATGACATTGAGCCCGGCCTTCCAGAAAAATCTATTTTGCTTTACAGAATTCACTCATCGGATCCAGGAATCATGATGCCAGAAATTGCACGCAGACTGGTACACAAAGAAGGGGTAGAACTTATCAGGCAATGGATTAAAGAAATGAAATGAGCATTTTAAAACAAGTATATTAAAACATCTATTCTTTAAAAGCCTAAATCCTTTATTAAGATTTCTTATTTTTGTTAAGTATCTTTGTATTAAAGGTTTTTGGGTATGCGTAAATTGTTTTTATTGTTTATAGTTTTTGCTGTTCTTGTATTGGGAATTATTTCCTTTTACAATGCAATGACAACATTCTCTAAACAACTGAACATAAAAGCGTTGAGTCTTTCAAAAATCAACGATACCCTTGCCTATAACAGATTGAGCAGCGCAATTCGCATTCCAATTGTCAACAATCCTATTGACTCAATTTTTATTGGCGCCGAACAAAAATTCCCTGAATTTCTAAGAGAAGCTTTCCCAAATTTTCACAATGACCCCTCTGTTAGCATTATGGGATTTGGTTCCAATTCGTTGTTATACCGTTGGAAAGGAAGAGATAATAGAATGAAGCCAATTTTACTCTTGGCAGAAACTGATGTTAAAGACCCCGATTTGAGCAAACTGCCACAATGGACCTATAACCCCTTTTTGGGTAAAATTTCGGGAGGTTATATTTGGGGCGCCGGAGTGATGGACGGCAAAGCAGCTGCAATTGCAATGCTCGAAGCACTCGAGGCTTCTGTTAATGAAGATAAAATACCTCAGAGAACACTCTATCTGGCACTTATTAATAACAAAGACAAAAATAAAAGCCATCAGATTTTAGCAGATTTATTACAGAACGAAGGTCTGGCTTTCGAATTCGTACTTAACAGTGAAAGTTTCTTGAATGAAGGCATCTGTCTGGGTTTAAAAAGACCTATTGCGGCCCTTTCTACCTCAGAGAAACAGGCTGTTTCTTTAAAAATGAAAGGCTATTCTCCCGAACAGCTAAAGAAAAAACTGGAGAACCTAACACTCAAGAAAAGAGCAGTACCAACCCGCGGAAAAATAGCCGCAAATTTACTTTCAACCTTAACACCGGAGCTATTTTTTACAGATCGATTACTATTTTGCAACCCTTATTTGTTTGGTCCACTCATTAATTCCAGATTAAATAGCGATCCACTGCTTTCAGAAATGTTTGACATAGATATGGAAATTTCAATGATGCAGGGAATTGGAACAGAAATCAATTGGCTTTTGCCACCTGATACCGATATCAAATCATTCAAGGAAATGATTAAAGAGGAGTTTAAAGATATTGATTTGGTTTGGGAAGAACCAAAAGAGAAAAGAAAGTCAAGTCCAAGTGCAGGCTTTGCCTACGAGGCAATGCAAACCAGTATCAGACAGGCTTTAGGCGATGTAATTGTTATACCAGCCATCAAAACAGAACCAGGTAAAACGGTGTATTACAGCAGGTTGTCCTCTGCCCTCTTAGACTTCAGGCCATGGACCTTCGATCAGGCCGAAATTGAAAGACTTAACAGCGGCGTTGACCATCGCCTGCAGCTGAAACAATACCTCAAGGGTGTCGATTTTTACAGGGTTCTTTTCAAGAATACCCTTTTTTAGTCCAGCAATAGCTCTGGTCTGTATTCAAAATGCATCGTATCGTAATGATACCATTTACCACCCCAGATAAAACCAAATTCTTCAAAAACTTCGACCAATTCTAATGGTATCCTGTTTCGATATTCGATTATTCTGGAGCCGTCACCCTCTTCTGATTTAACTGCCCAGCGCCAATAATCTGAGAATTCTACATTTATATCGATGGTCATTCCGAAACTGTGCATACTGAGTCGATCTGTTCCTGCAATATTTCGCCAATTGAAAGTACCTCCAGGATTTTTAAGATACTTATGCAAGTGAGGCATAGTATCCAATCTATTCGAAATCCCCTGAATTTTTAGATGTATATCATTAACGGTGGTCACCTGAAGTTTAATATTCATTGATTTTGGCAACCAAACTACAGTTGTGAGCTTTTTACGAACTTCTTCCGGGCTTGTCCCATACATTTTCTTAAAAAATGCTTCATACCTAACCCTGCCTGGATCCTCTTTCTGCTTAGGTTTTGGAGCATTCTTGCCTTTTGGATAGGCCATACTCATTAGTTGGTCTTCGAGATCAGCTTCATTGATAAGTTGAGCAAAGGACTTATCTTTTTTGAAATCATCATAGGGCATTTTTGTGCCATCTTTCCAGACAATTTCGTTATTTTCAAAAGTTTTAAAATGCCCGGGATAGGCTTTCATGAGCTTTTGAATGCCTGGAGGCAAACTGTCTAAATTTAAATTTTCATTCTTCTTTTCGGTAATTTCAGACTTGATTTCAACTTTGGGCTGACAACTCCACAAAAAACATAGAAGACTGAGTTTGAATATCAGCATATTTTTCATTTAGTAATGATTCAAATTTTATTTACAATTTTAAGGCCTTTATTCCAATTCAGGAAATATTTATCTTTTTATATGTCTTAGAAATAAGAATGGAATGAAATTCCGGAATAGAAATTAACAGATTATCACTAACTTTACACAAAGTTTAAAAAAAATGTCCAATATTGATTTTAATAGCAATTTATGGCAAAACAAAACTGCACACACCGACAGCAGGCAACTCAGGCATGCAGATAAGTGTATTTTCTTTGCATTGAAAGGAAATTTGCAGGACGGACACATATATATTGATGATTTATATCAGAAAGGCGTCAGGAATTTTGTTGTCAGTCAGGAAATTGACCTAGCTAATTATCCAGAAGCTAATTTTCTCTTTAGTGAAAATCCCTTGTCAACGCTACAGGACTGGGCGGCACATCATCGACAATTTTTCGAAATTCCTGTTTTAGCTATCAGTGGCAGCAATGGAAAAACAATCATTAAAGAATGGCTTTATCAGCTATTGCACAAAGATTTTTTCACGGTAAAAAGTCCAAAAAGTTTTAATTCGCAACTGGGCGTTCCGCTTTCTGTGCTTCTAATGAGGCCCGAACACGAATTTGCCATTTTCGAAGCAGGTATTTCGCAGGCAGGCGAAATGGAAAAATTGGAAAAAATCATTTGCCCTACAATTGGTATTTTTACGAATATTGGCCCTGCACACGATGAGGGATTTCTGAGCAGAGAACATAAAATTAGAGAAAAGCTCAAACTGTTTACAAATACTAAGTGCTTGATTTACTGCTCTGACTACGAGCTGCTAGATCAATGTATCCAATCTGAGTTCAAAGGGAAAAAATTATCCTGGGGATTTGGCGAATCGGCAGATATTAAGGTTTCCATTCTTGAAAAAAATAATGCCTTTACTAAAGTTAAGATAGTCTTTTCGGGTGAGGTACTGAAAATCAGTTTACCTTTTGTCAATGTAGCATCTGTAGAAAATGCGCTGCACTGTTGCATGCTTATGTTGGATATGAATTTTGGCATTTCGGAGATTCAACACAGAATGAAAGAGTTGAAACAATCGGTCTCCATGAGACTTGAATGGAAAGCCGGAATCAATAAATGCATGATAATTGATGATACCTATAACAACGATTTATCGGGTTTGAGGATTGCGCTGGAGTTTATGGATCAAAAACATGAGCAAAACGGTCCGGCATCGAAAACACTCATTCTGTCTGATATTCCGGAAAGTGGCATCTCTTCTGAAAAATTATACAAAACCGTTTCGGAATGGGTAAAAGACTATAACATTACACGATTTATTGGTGTTGGTCCCGAATTAAAGAAGGCTGCTTCAAAATTCAATTTCTTATCCAAATGTTCCTTCTTTCCCGATACTATAAGCTTCATTGAAGAGCTCGACAAGGATTTGAACTTCCATAAAGAGACCATCCTGATAAAGGGTGCAAGAAGTTTTGAATTTGAACGAATTGTAAGAAAACTGCGCAAAAGAACCCATAATACTGTTCTTGAGCTAGACCTGAATGCCATTTTGCACAATTTCAATCTTTACCGAAGCAGAATGAATCCCAATACCAAAATAATGGTCATGGTGAAAGCATTTGCTTATGGTAGTAGCAGCTATGAAATTGCCAAACTGCTCGAGTATCACAAGGTGGATTATTTAGGTGTAGCCTACAGCGACGAAGGTATTGAGCTAAGAAAAAAAGGCATTAAAGCTCCGATTATGATTATGAATGCTGCGGCAGAATCTTTTGAAGAGCTTTTGAAATATGATCTTCAACCCTCTTTGTATAGTTTTGGATACCTGCATCAGATTGGGGAGAAAATGCGCATGTTGGGCAATAGAAAAAAAATAAAGGTACATATTGAGCTAGACTCGGGCATGCATCGATTGGGTTTTGACCCCGAAGAACTTGACAAATTAGTATCAACATTATCTAACTATCAGGATGTTATAGAACCTGTAGCTGTTTTTTCTCATTTGGCAGCTGCCGATGAACCTGAAAATGATGCTTTCAGCAGAGAACAAATCAATATTTTTAAAAACTTTGCCGAAAAACTGGAAGAAAAACTGAACAAAAAGCTGATAAAACATCTCCTTAATTCATCGGGCATCAGCCGTTTTTCTGATAGTCAGTTCGACATGGTACGTCTTGGAATTGGTCTGCACGGCATAGACCCAATAGGTTTTTTGAGCCAACAACTTATACCTGTAGCCACCCTACGTACAGTAATTTCACAAATCAGAAAGGTCGAAGCAGGCACAGCAATAGGCTATGGCAGACATAGTGTGCGCAACAAAGACTCTTTGATTGCAACTTTGGCAATAGGCTATGCCGACGGGTTGATGAGAGTCAGCGGAAATGAAACTGCCTCTGTTTTGATCAATGGCAAAGTTTGTAATTTAGTCGGAAATATTTGCATGGATATGTGCTTTGCCGATGTAACGGATACAGATGCTAAAGAAGGCGATGAAGTCATTGTTTTTGGCCCCGATCATCCAATTGAAATTTTAGCCAAAGCTGTTGGCACTATACCTTATGAAATTTTAACGCATATCTCAGGCAGGGTGCCAAGGATATTCTTCGAGTCATAAAAGAGATAGCTTTTATTTTGGCTATAAACTAAGCAAAAATATCAAACAGGCTCAATGCTTTGCTATTTGCTCCATCCAAATCACAGATATAAATATTTGCTAATTTGCTCCCTTCGGTGATTTTTAAAAATTTTGAATCCCCTAATTTTCTGCAAAGAGTCTTATTCATCACAGAAATTATTTTTTTAAAATTTAGAAAGGGGCGCACTATTGATGGAATTTTCTTGAGTTGTTCCTTGATATCTTTATCCGCCATCAGTTCCTCTGCAGTCATTTTTACGAGATTTTCATCCAATTCGTTGCGCAGACTTATGTAGGCCAACTGTTTTACACTATCTATCTCGACCCACATATAAAGTTTGTCGTTATTGAACTGTTTTTTTCTAAATTTAAGTGATTCGTTAAGTTCCTCTTCTGCCTTGTCGAGAACAGTTCTTATTACAATAGGATTATTTAATGGATTGAACATCTGTTTTATAATGTTATGATTCTTTAACTTTTAAAAAGCATTTAAATATAAGCTATCAAGGCTTTCGAACGAAGATTATAATAGCTTTATCTTTTTTTAACTGTGATAAAATCAGCTAAGTTTCTATTTTTGTGTCAAAATAACAGCATTTTTTGAATTTTATGCTGTTTCACATTGTTATTACAAAAGCCAAATACAAAACCATATATGCAGCAGGAGCAATATCAAAATACGCCTATAAGCAGAGAAGTTGCCAAATCGAGACTGAGTTATGCAAAGGAAGATGATCCTATCCTGAGAAGATTTATTATCAAAGGCATTGAAGGATTGACAGGTGGACCCAGAATTGAAAGGCTTTACACCGAAATGAAGCGCATGGATCTTACACCGCAGAGCATATGGAAAATTGCTTTGGAAAAACTAAAGGTTTTCCCTCATTTCAGTCAGGAACAACTCGATAAAATACCAAAAGAAGGCCCTGTTCTCTTAGTCGCCAATCATCCATTTGGAGTTGTGGACGGTTTGTTGTTGGGCTTACTCGCATCAAATGTCAGGCCTCAATTTGGCATCTTGGTGAACGAGGTACTCTGTACAGAAGAAATGTTTAAACCCTATTTTCTCCCTATAGACTTCCGTGAAACCAAGGAAGCTTTACAAACCATCATTAATACTCGAAGAGAAACATTGGAAAGACTTGGCCG
>CANETR010000034.1 GCA_947441325.1 Saprospiraceae bacterium | reverse complement strand
GATTTTACCAATTCCTGCAAAGAAAGTTAATACTCAAATCTTTACTCCTTCTGTTTTATCATTATGCATTCTACTAATGGGTTTGGCAATACATTATTTTGGCAAAAAATTAGTGCGAAATATATTTGAAATCAGTGTTTTTGTCTTTTTAGCTTTGGTAGGTATATTTCTGTTAATAATGTGGTTTGGAACAGATCATATTGCTACACAAAACAATTTGAATGTACTTTGGGCCAATCCTCTTTTTATTCTATGGATATTCACCGCATACAGAAATAAATTGAATATATTTGCAAAATCGGTAGGATATGCTTTGTTGTTTTCAAACGCTGCTGTGCTGCTAATGTTTGTTATTCCTTTTCAAGCTTACAATCTGGCAGTTTTACCACTTGTGCTTTTGTCCATATTTATATTGTCTAGTTCCTTGTTTTTCAGGAAGTCTATTTAATTTCAAGAAAATTACATGAAAAAAATTCTTTATTTTTTCTTTCTTTGTTTTTTATCAATGCAGCTAAATGCTCAGGCTGATGCTGTCTACAGAATAAAATTACTGTCAGTAAACAAGAATTCAGATCTAAAACTGTTCAAAAATCTATATGACCTTGGCGTTGTAAGTTTCGAGCCCTTCGATAATAATACTTTGAGAGTGTATCTCGGTAATTATATCGGAAAATTTACCGCAGACAGAATACTGCCAACCGTAATAGCCCGCGGTTTCACAGGTGCCTATGTCGAAAAAATCAAGGATAGTTTTACCGCTTTAAACTTTGACTCACTCACCCATACCATGCAATTTATTGCACTTAAAAAATTAGACATTCGAACAATTGTAAATAACCCTAAACTATTAGATACTGACAAAAAAGATGTTTTTATCTGGTATCATAATGGATTTTACAGGGTTTCGATGGGCATGATAAAAGAAAACGAATCTGAGAAAATTGAAAAATTCAAAACAAAAACGAATGAATTGGGCTTCAGCATTATATTCTCTCAGAAATTTGCAGGAGTAGCTCCAGTTCCTGAATCAAGCATTAGCAATACACCTCCAAAAATCAATTTTCCTACAGAAATCAAAAAGATTGAAAGAAAAGATGCTTTCGAGCTAGAGAATAAGAAAACACCCAGCAGCACTCCAGCTGTAAAGAAAAATCTAGACCCAATCTTAAAGGAGAAAGAGGCAAAAGCTAATCCAAACGCAAAGCTTAAACCAGTTAAATAACCTTAAATTGAGCTAAAATGCGGCAGCAATTTTTAAAAATCATCTATGCATTTTTGTTACTGCTCCATTCATGCTTTCAACTCCATGCAGCTGCAATCAAGGGAAAAGTATCCGGCCCCGCTGGAGAGCCTTTGCCATTTGCCTCTGTCTATATTCAGGGTAGTAGCATTGGTACAACAACAAATATTGAGGGTGATTATTACCTTGAACTTCAAGACGGAGATTATACGATTGTTTTTCAATATGTTGGCCTACAACAGCGCAGCGAGAAAATTAGCCTGAAAGGCACTGATATAAGGCTAGATGTTACACTCAATGAGTTGGAACTGCAAACTGCTGAGGTGATTGTAAGGGCCGACGAGGACCCAGCTTATAACATAATAAGGGCAGCCATTAAAAAAAGACAATATCACCTGGAGCAGTTGAGCAATTATAGTTGTGACAGCTATGTAAAGGGCACTCAAAAAGTGGAGGGGCTTCCCGATAAAATTATGGGCCGCTCATTGGGCCGACTCAGCGAGGGGCTCGATTCGAACGGGAATGGCATTGTTTATCTTTCAGAATCAGTATCTAAACTGTTTTTTGAGGATAAAAAATATAAGGAAATCATGATTTCCTCAAAGGTAAGCGGCGACGATAATGGCTTTAGTTTCAACTCGGGGGTTTCGATGAATGAATTCAACTTTTATGAAAATCAACTGACACTTGGCGACGCAAAACTCCTTTCACCCATTGCACAAAATGCGCTACTCTCCTACCGATACCGATTGGATGCCACCTTCATCGACAATGGAAAAATTGTCAGCAAAATCGAAGTAATACCCAAAAATTCGATGGGTGCTTTGTTTCATGGCTATATTTATATTGTAAACGATCAGTGGAACATTCACAGCACTGCGCTTAAAACCAGTGGCAAGGCTGCAAATATTTCTTTACTCGACACGGTTGAGTTTAGACAGGTACATCTAACTATTCAGGACAGTATTTACAGATTATTTTCGCAAGAAATCGAGTTTAAATTGAATGTTTTTGGCATCAAAATCTTTGGTCGATTCATAGGTGTTTTTAAGAATTATCTGCTCAATCCCTCGGTCGATTCAAAATTCTTCAATGCCGAAGTTTTTAAAGTTAACAACGATGCCAATAAAAAAGAAAAAGATTATTGGGATAGTATCAGACCAATTCCGCTTACAATTGACGAGTCGAGAGAATATGCTGTAAAAGACAGTCTTCAAAAAGTTTGGAAAACAAAAGAATACCTTGATTCAATAGACCGGGCCAGCAATAAGCCAGGTTTTGGTATCTTGTTTGGCGGATATACATACCGAAATCGATACAAAAAATGGAGCATCGGCATACCTTCTCCTTTGACAACAGTGTCTTACAATACGGTACAAGGATTTTTTGCTAATGCCGAAATTGAATTCAATAAATGGTATCATGAAGACCGTCGAAAATGGTTCGACCTAAAAACACAAGTTCAATATGGCTTTTCTGACAATAGATTAAGGGGAACTGGGCGAATCAGGATAAAATTTAATGACATTAATGACGCAAGGCTTGAAATTGAGGGCGGAAATAAAGTACAGCAATATAACAGTTCAGAACCAATAGGCCCATTGGTGAACACCATTTATACCCTTTTCCTACGGAAGAATTTTGCCAAATTCTATGAACGCACTTATGGAGAAATACAATATTCCAGCAGAATTTTTAATGCATTTTATTTTATTGCCAATGTTTCGTATCAAGACAGAAAGGCTTTAAAGAACAATACTGATTATTCTTTTTTCTACAGCGACAAAAGAAATTTCTTCTCAAACAATCCACTCGATTTTGGAGCAAGTCCTATGACCGATAGCGCCTATTTCGAAAATCACAGACATTTCGCAGCCGATATTTACCTGAGAATAAGATTTGCACAAAAATATGTTTCCTATCCGGGAAGGAGATTTTATACCGAATCTAAATACCCTGAAATATGGCTGAATTACAAAAAAGGTATCCCATTGCTGGGCGCTAATACAGATTATGATTATTTAGGCATAACCATACAAAAAAATGAACTGCCAATAGGCACAATCGGGTACATGACCTTGAGAGCAAAATATGGTATATTTTTGAATTGGAGAAAAATCGAATTTGCAGACTATATTCATTTTACTGGTAATCAGACTATTTACGCAAAGTCCGAATTTCAGTGGAGGTCTTATCAACTACTGCCATACTACAGTTTCAGTAGCAATAAATGGTTTGCAGAGGCACATTTAGAACATAATTTCAAGGGTTTACTATGGAATAAGCTTCCGCTTCTTAAAAAATTGGGATTCGAAAATCTGGCTGGATACCATTTTCTTTATAATCCCGATCAGGGATCATATATGGAATTTAATTTTGCCATATCAAGAATTGGTTTAAAACTATTGAGATTTGGACGAATTGATTTTGTGGGTTCTTACAAAATTGGTGAAAAACCAAAGTTTGGTACGGTTTTCAGTCTAAATTTTACATTGTAGAAAAAAAAGCCAACAGTCACAATATTTTTAATTTTTGATTGTTTTAAGATAAAAAAACATGAAAATCAATCTCAGCATATTCTTTTTTATCGCTTTTTCCCTCAATATTTTTGCACAGGAAATATTGAATTTGTCTGAATTAGAAACGGAAATCAATGCGCTCGCCGAAGAGATGCATAGAGACAGCGCTGAAAGTAGAAGACTTAAAAATGCCAATAATATCTTGACCTTACTGTCAACTAATCTTATAGAAAAAGGGAGTTTCAAATATCCATTCGCCAATCTGAAGGGAATTTCAGTACTGGAGCCCAAAGACAAGAAATTCAAAATTTTCACCTGGGAAGTTTTTGTAAACAAAGACAGCTATCGTCAATTTGGCATCATACAAACCGCCGATGAAAAGGTCTATGCGCTCGAGGATAAATCCGAAACAATTAAAGCTGCTGAATTTGCCAAACTTAAGCCTGAAAATTGGTACGGGGCTTTATATTATCATGTTCAGGACTTTACTACAGGTATAAATAATGAAACGCAATACCTTTTGCTCGGAAGAGATTCCTACGGATATTACGAAAGAAGAAAAGTAATTGATATTTTATATTTCGATTTCATGGGACGTCCAAGATTTGGAAATAACCTTATTCAGATTAAAGATGGCCGCGGACAACTGAGAACGGTTGGTCGCTATTTTCTACAGTATAGTGCTGTTGCCTCTGTAATGTTGCGCTATGATCAAGATTTAAAAATGGTTATTTATGATCACCTGGTCATGGGTTCTCCTATTATGAAGGATGTCCCTCCAAGCAATATTCCCGACGGTAGTTTCAATGGCTTGAAAGCACAAAAAGGAAAATGGGAATTTGTCGATATGGTTTTTGAATATAATCCCGATAACATACTCGAAGATGCTCAAAACCCTGCTTCTATTATGTTGAGAAACGATCAAAAACGAGACGGAGGTAAAGACATTTTCGGAAAAGAAAAAAGTCCTGAAAAGAAAAAAAATACAAAAACGGAACGACCTTAAATTACAGGCCTCAGATTGAAATTTCTGAGGCTTTTTTCATTAAAAAGCTTAGTTTTGCAAAAACTTATAAATATGTATTTTTTACCAATCGCATTTGCAAGCCCAGAATTTGACGAATACGTCAAAATAAGATACACTGAGATATTAGAACCAAAGGATGGGGATTTTGACGAATCTTCGATGGATGTCGAAAAAGATCTACTACACTTTGGCCTATTTAGTGTTGATTTTCATCTAATTGGAGGAATTCAACTTGACCTTACAAACGCTAAATTATATCAATTGGCAATTAGCAAAGCCTATCAAAACAAAGGTTTTGGCAGAATGTTGGTTGAAAATTTAAAGAAAGTCGCCATGGAACATGGTCTTTCAAAAATTGAAGTAGAGATTTCTCCAGAGCTATCAGCTATTTTTACAAAATTCGGATTTCTGAAGATTGAAAACATTAGCGGTTCAGAATTTGAATCGCCTCTTGCACACATGAAATTAAAACTGGGCTGATATGAAAAAAGGGACTATTCTTGAAAATTTACCAATAAGTGATATTGGCTTTGGTGGTGTTGGCATTGCAAAAATTCCAACTGCAGAGGGAGAATTTGTAGTATTTGTAGAAAATACTATACCTGGTCAGGAAGTAAAAGCAAGGGTAATTAAGAGCAAGAAACGATATGCAGAGGCTAAGCTTGTAAAGGTCATGAAAAAATCGCCTGATGAGGTTACACTACCATATCAGAGAATTCCAGGGGCACCATTTGCAGCCTGGCCAATTGAAAAACAATTGGAATATAAGCAAAAAAGCACGCTCGAAATGTTTCGCAGAATAGGCGAAATGCCCAATATTGATCATTATTTTGATGAATTTATCTCCTCACCAAGAATTTGGGGATACCGCAACAAGATGGAATATTCATTTTCTGTTTTGGAATCTGATATTGAAACTGCTGAGGAAACTTGGGGCTTTGCTTTAGGTTTCAAAAGACGTGGACAATGGTGGGCAGTAGAAAATCTTGAAAAGGCTTCGGGGCTTTTTGATGAAACACTCGAAAATAATATGCCCAAAATTGCAGCATTTTGCAAAAACTCAGGCTTAGCAGCATGGAATCCTGCAAAATCGAATGGTTTTTTTCGCTTTTTGGTCGTTCGCAAAAGCTTTGCCGACAATGAATTGCTGTTCAATTTAGTAACTACTTCCGAAAATATTGAAAATTTCGATGCCCAAGGCTTTGTTGATTTACTCAAATCCATATTGGGCGAAAAACTTGCAGGTGTTTGGCATACGGTAAATAACGATGTGGGCGATGCGGCAAAACAACCCGCCGACGTTGCTAAATTGCTGTATGGCAAGCCCAAAATAAGAGAAAGAATTCTGGGTTTGGATTTCGACATCAGTATGCAGAGCTTTTTTCAGACCAATCCGGCAAGTGCCGAATTGCTTTATGCCAAAACAATCGCTTATGTCAAAGAAGCATTGAAAAAAATAGCTTCCGACAGCGATATGGCTGCAATGGACCTTTTTTGCGGTACGGGCACTATTGCACAGTTATTAAGCACGCTTCCCGAAATAAAGACAATTGTTGGTGTTGATATTGTGGAAGAAGCCATTGCCGATGCTAAAGAAAACGCCACTTTGAATGGTATAAATAATATCGAATTTTATGCTGCCGATGCAGGTAAATTTCTTTTTCAATACCCACAATACAAAGATAAAATTGGCGTAATTGTTCTTGACCCACCGCGTGCCGGTATTGCACCCAAAACACTACAGAAAGTTATCAATCTGGGTGCATCAGCCATTGTATATGTTTCCTGTAACCCATCGACACAGGCAAGAGATGCTTTGGAATTGAAAAAAGCAGGTTATAGTCTTGAAAAAATTTCCTTTGTAGATCAGTTTCCGCATACGGCACACATAGAAAGTGTAGCCATGTTTGTAAAAACAACGTAAAAAATCTACAGAAATACTGATATTTCAGTTCCTCTATCGGAACTTGTTATCTCATAATGTGCATTCATCTCTTTAGCTCGGCCTTCCATATTGTTGAGACCGTAGCCTTTTTTTACTATTTCAACATCGAAACCCTTACCATCATCAATTATTTTGAGTGATTTTCCGGATATTTCAATATCAACATGTTTGGCCCCTGCGTATTTTAAAATATTTGTCAGCGCTTCTTGCGCAATGCGGTAAAGATTCAGTGCCATAAGAGGCCCCAGCTCAGTCTCTTCATCTGAAACTTTAAAATTCAATTCGAATAAATTATCTGTTTCGAATCTTCTATAAAATTCTTCAATTTTGTTTTTCAGGGAATTTACGGTCAGTTTCTCTGTTTTGATAGACCATACCGTTTCGCGCAAAACAATTGCGGCGTTCCTTGTTTGCTTTGCGATCTGTTCCAGCTCTTCTTTTTCCAATTCCTTATCGGTTTTGAAAATTTTTGTGTCAATTTTCGATGTAACAATTGTCAGTTCGGCGCCCAGGTTATCATGCAAGTCTCGCGCAATGCGCATTCTTTCAAATTTGGCAAAGACAAAGTGCCGGAATTGAACTTATCGCCTCAGAAAATATTGTTAGCCAACAGGTAATGCAGGCAATGGGCTCCTGTCTAACAAATAAATATGCCGAGGGTTATCCCGGTAAAAGATACTATGGTGGCTGCGAAATTGTAGATGAGATAGAGCAGCTGGCTATTGACAGAGCTAAAGAATTATATGGTGCAGAATATGTCAACGTTCAGCCACATTCGGGAGCGCAGGCCAACGCTGCAGTTTATCTGGCTTGTGTACATCCTGGAGATACAATTATGGGCTTCAATCTAGCTCATGGCGGTCATCTTACGCATGGTTCTCCAGTAAATTTTTCTGGAAAATTGTATCGACCCGTATTTTATGGCGTTGAAGAAGAAAATGGCTTGATTGACATGGACAAGGTAGAACAAACTGCCTTGAAAGAACGTCCAAAAATCTTGCTATGTGGCGCTTCTGCCTATTCGCGCGAGTGGGAATATGAGCGTTTTAAAGAAATTGCCGATAAAATTGGTGCAACACTGTGGTGCGATATGGCTCACCCAGCAGGACTGATCGCTGCCGGACTACTTAAAAATCCACTGGAATATTGTCATATTGTCACTACAACTACACACAAAACACTACGTGGACCTAGAGGAGGAATGATTCTATTGGGTAAAGATTATGCAAATACTTTTGGCGAGGTTTGGGAAAAGACAGGAAATGCCAAAAAGATGTCTGTTTTATTAAATTCTGCAGTATTCCCGGGCACTCAAGGTGGTCCGCTCGAACATGTGATTGCCGCCAAGGCAGTTGCTTTCCACGAGGCGCTGCAACCCTCATTCAAAGCTTATCAAAAACAGGTGCAACTGAATGCGCAGGCAATGGCCAATGCTTTTGTTGAAAAAGGGTATAAAATCATTTCAGGTGGAACCGACAACCATCTTATGCTTATCGACCTGAGAATTAAAGACCTGAACGGTAAACTTGCTGAAGAAACACTCATTAAAGCCGACATTACTGTCAATAAAAACATGGTTCCCTTCGATACGCAGTCGCCACTTGTTACTTCAGGTATCAGAATTGGCGCACCTGCCATTACAACGAGAGGTTTCATGGAAAATGATAGCGTAAAAACCGTGGAATGGATTGATAAAATCTTAACTAATCATGACAATGATGCGGTGATTTCCAAAGTCAAATCTGAGATAAATGAATATATGCAAGATTTTCCATTATTCAAATCTGATGAATCGGAACTAATTGTAAATGGCATCGGACACTAATAAATAACTTTAAGTGTTTTCATAAACAAGCTTCAATAGAATGCCCCCAAAAGTTCGATACTATTTGGGGGCATTTATTTATTAAATCAGTCCTTTATCTAACAACACTTTGAGTTTTAAAAATGCCATACAAGTAAAGGCATCGGTAATTTTGCCATCGAGTACCATTTGCAGTGCTTCTTCGAATGGCAATTTCCATAGCCTTAAATCCTCGGTCTCCTCGGGATCGGCTTCTGCCTGAATCAAACTTCGAGCAACAAAGGCGTAACCAACCTCATCGGTCACAGAATTTGAAGTATGTAATTTCAACAATTCTGTCCATTCCGCAGCTATGAGACCTGTTTCTTCAAGGAGTTCTCTTTTTGCCGTGTCCAAAACAGTTTCAGCACCTATCGGACAGCCGCCTTCGGGCATTTCCCAGCTGTATTCATCAAGCGTATAACGATATTGGCCCACGAGCCAGGTATTCATATCTTCATCTAGCGGAATAACGCCTACAGCTATATTTTTGAAATGAACTTTACCGTAAATACCCTGATTGCCTGATGGATTGATTACCTGATATTCGGTTACAGCTATCCAATTATTCTCATATTTTAATTCACCCCCAAGGGTTTTCCAGGGGTTTCTCAATTTGTCTTCGTCCGAAATCATCTTTTTTTACTTCTTAGCTTTTTTCAAAACAATTTCGCCAGAAATATAATCCATAAAAACCAGGGCCTTTTTATCTAAAACTTTAATGCCCCATACTTCGACTTTGCCACTGTAATCTGTCAGCTCAATTTTTTTGCCGTCTTTGCTCAATTTCCAACTGCCTTTCTCCATTGATTCTCCATTCACCGAAAGAAAAATCTTAAAATCCTGCTTAAATTCAACAGAGAGAGAAGAGCCTTCTGGGGCAGGGATTCCCTCTACCGTTTCAACATCCCATTTCCCTAGCAATAATTTAGATGTTTTCTTTGAAGCCTTATAATCGGTTTCTATGGAATAAATTTTTGGTTCTTCCATAGGGGCTTCTTCAACAGGCGCAAGCACAGCCGGTAAATCTTCATCGGTCTTTATAAGATAGAAATCACCTGCTTCGCTTTCATTAAAAACAAGTTCTGTTTCTGTAAGCTTTTTTATCTCCCATTTTTCTTCCAGACCTTCTTCCATTATTAGTACAAATGTATTAAGATCATCGAGGCGGTAATTCCAGGAGGAAACAGAATATTGTGAACCAATTGTAAAAGTTGAATCGGTTATTTTTGCAATCATAATAACGTCATCAGTTAGATCCGAATCACCCATTTTAACAAATTTCCAGTTGCTG
>CANETR010000033.1 GCA_947441325.1 Saprospiraceae bacterium | reverse complement strand
GAGCAAATTCTAAATAAAATTTAGATTTTAAGATAAGGTACATAGCAAATATATGACATAATTTAAAAAATACAATATTTTTAAAATTTATTTTTAACTAAATCATTTAGCACTTTTTTATGAGTTAAAAATAGATAGCTACTTAAATTTTCCTTCTTTCTACTTCCTATGTAAATTATTAATCTTCCAGCTTAAAAGGCTTAGTCTCTTCATTATTTTTTTTCTGACCCATAAATTCTGCACGCAATTCTTCTGAAAATTTGAGGGCATAGTAACTGAGACTATCTAGCATAAATGCTATTTCTTCACTGTTCATATCCTCAATAAAGTAGGTAGAGCTTATATAGGCTACTTCTGTACCATTTGCCTCTTTTGCAAGGCTAAAAGCTTCGGTAATCATTTGGTGTGAGGTTGCCAGTAGAAATTGATACAGTTTTTGTTTCAGTTTTTCATCCTGCGGCATAACCACCACGGGTGACACCATTACAATAGTATCTTTTTCTGTTCCCTTGTATGTTCGCGACTTACGCACCATGAGCACAACCTGTGCCTGACCGCGATGCAAATGCCATTTATGAGTCTGCTCTGTGCGACAAACCGCAGGGTCAACTCCAAGGTTGCTTATAGCATTTTCCACAAGGCTTATGTAACTATTAAGTTTTTCCATATGTAAATTTTTTAGATTTCAGCGTTTAATTATGATTTAAAAAATGGTTAAATCAAATGTACAGTAATTAAATTTATTCGTCTGATTTAATCAATTGGTTGATCATTTCAAAACATCTTCCTGCGGGCCATCTCACATCAACTTCACTCTCGTCCAATTCAAAAGGGGGGTCAACAACTATACCAAGGCCAATTCCCCGGCCCCAACTATCGAATTCATTGGGGATCCATGTTTTTTCATTTTTAATGACTTTGTCGCCAGGTTTCAGTTTCATTTTATATGTTTTAGTTAGGATTTCAAGGTACCCACTCATCAAATGAGCATTTCCAAAAATTCCCCCTCTGTCAACACAGGTATCTGTAATTTATTAGCCTTTTCTAGTTTTGAACCAGCTTTTTCGCCCGCTACCAGGTAACTCAAGTTTTTACTAACGGCACTTAAAATTTTTCCGCCATGTTCTTCTACCATTGCTTCTGCCTCATCGCGCGACATATTAGCAAGCGTTCCGGTAAAAAGGAAGGTCTTTCCGCCTAAAATACCGCTACCGGCTGCTTTTGGTAGTTCTGAATCCAGTCTACGGGTATTCACCCCCAATTTTTCCAATTCATCAATCAATTCTAATGTCTCTGGAAGTGCGAAAGTGTCAAACATAGCCTGCGCTACTTTAGGGCCAATTTCTCTTAATCCCATTAGTTGCTCAATAGACCAATTCTTTAGTTCACTTATATCTTCAACAGCGGCTGCAAAAATTTTGGAATTGGTTTCGCCAACATAGCGTATGCCAAGTGCATAAATCAATCGATAAAGAGGATTTGATTTGGATATTTCGATGGCCTGTTTCAGTTTTTCAACAGACTTTTTACCAAATCCCTCAAATTTTTCGATGCGTTCAAAATCCAATCTGTAAATGTCTGCTATGTTTTTTAGCATGCCTTCCTGGTAAAATTTGTCGATATAGGCAGGCCCGAAACCATCAATATTCATGGCGTCTTTAGATACAAAATGCTTGAGCCTTTCCAATAATTGTGCTTCACATACAGGACTTACACAGCGCCAAACAGCCTCCGATTCGGGTCTTTCCAATTCGGAAGAACAAACAGGACAATGCTTTGGGAAATCAATCACTTTTTCAGACCCGTCTCTCAATTCTGCCATAGATTTTACAATATATGGAATCACGTCACCGGCTCTTTCAACCAGAACAGTATCGCCAATACGGATATCTTTTTCTTTGATAAGGTCTTCATTGTGAAGCGATACAGAAGAAATTGTTACACCTGCCAATTCAACAGGTTCCAATTTGGCAACAGGAGTGACTGCTCCAGTTCGTCCAACCTGAAATTCAATATTTATCAGCTTTGCAGTAGCCTGTTTTGCCGCAAATTTGTAGGCAATAGCCCAGCGTGGATGATGAGAAGTGTAGCCCAATTTATCCTGTAGTCCCAGCTTGTTCAACTTCACTACCATGCCGTCAATTTCAAAGCCATAAGCATCTCTGGCATTTTGCCAACGGTCGCAAAAATCAGAAACCAGCCCTATATTGGAGCAAACTTCCATCTCTGCCGACAATTTTGGCACTTTGAATCCCAAAACTTCGAGCATGCGAATAAGGTCATTATGCGTTTCGAAATTACCCAAAACTGAATTCCCCATCTCATCGGCAGCAAAACCCACCTGATAAACAAAGGCATCGAGGGCTCTTTCTTTTACTTGTTTAGGGTCTTTAACACGAAGCCCGCCAGTTGCAGCATTGCGTGGATTTGCAAAAAGTTGCTCTCCGGTTTTAGCCCTTTGGCTATTGACTTTTTGAAATAAATCTTTTCTTATGATAGCTTCACCGCGCAATTCAACTTTTGAAATGCCATATTTTGAGAAAGCGGCTGTGAGCGGAATAGATGAAATTGCTTTAATGTTTGCTGTTATTTCATCGCCCATGACACCATTTCCACGGGTTGCCCCACGAACAAGACGGTCATTTTCATAGAGTAGTACAATGGTGCCACCATCAAATTTAGGTTCGACACAGTATTCTAATGCTATATTATCTGTAATGCCTAGATTCTTTTTGATTCTTTTGTCAAAATCGAACAGATCATCACGATTGTAGGAGTTTTCGAGCGAGAGGGTAGGTGTAAGATGTTCCACTGTTGGAAAATCCTCTGTCAAATCGGCCGAGACTCGTTGAGTAGGAGAGTCTGAACTGATAAGAGCGGGATAAGCAGCCTCAATGTCTTTAAGCATTTGAAAAAGAGAGTCGTATTCATAATCGCTTAAAACAGGCTGGTCAAGCACATAGTATCGCCATTCGTGATAAACTATAACTTCTCTCAGTTTTTGGGCTTGTTCCTCGGCAAGAACTTGTTCATCTGAAATGCCCTCCTGTATGAGCTGTTTCGATGTTTCAAAAAGTTGTTTTTGTTGGGCTGTACTGTAGAGCATATGGTTTTTTATTCTTAACGGTCAAATTGAGGTGCAGCACCAAAGACTTTTTCAACTGAGGCCGGACACTTTTTGAAAACCAGTTCCTGCACGTCTTCAATAAATGCTTCGCGTTGTTTATCTGTCATTCCTTTACCATATTTTTTAAATTCCTTCCCGTAGCAATCGTCCAAACCCGATGCGTATTCAAAACCCTCATCTAATCTTTCGAAAGCACCTTTTTGAACAGTTTCTTTCAGGCAACACTCGCAAAATTTTTTGGCCAGTCTGTTTTTTATCCTTCCATCGCGATAAGCCACATAATCGATTGTAAATATTAATACAATCAAAAACACTAATACAGAGGCCGATATAATCGATATCTGAATGATCCTTTCACGCGTCATCTGTTGTTTTGGGTTTTGGGAAATAAAGAAATTTGGCACTTACAATTCTCAAAAATATTGATTTGATTTTAATGAGCCTATAATTAAGCCATTATTTTATCAATATAATTTTGTTTAGATTGCCTGCATCTGGAAATTATGTATAATTTAGGTCTTAATTTAATACCAAATTCTATTATGAATCATACACTCCCCGATGAAGCATCTGCAAGGATGAAGGATTTGTACAACCGATCCCCTTTTCCCGAGGTAATGCAAGGGAAATTGCCGAGCAACAATGTTTTGCTGATTCATTGGATTGCTGCTTCAGTAGGCAGAGATGATATTGGAAAAAATGGCAGTCGAATCTTGCTTGCAGGCTGTGGCAGCGGAGAAGAGGCATTAACTATTGGGCAACTTTTCCCGGAGGCTCAAATTGTGGGCATCGATTTTAGCGAAGTTTCTATTCAAAAAGCAAAAAAGTTAGCAGAAGAATCGGGACATCAAAATCTTAGTTTTTACACAGCCGACTTGATGATTGAGGCGCAATTTAATCAATTCGAACCCTTCGATTTAATTCTCTGCCATGGAGTTGCCGATTATGTAACAAATACTGAACAACTTTTTAAAACTATTTGTCAATGCCTTAGACCAAAGGGAGTGCTTTGCATGACGGTAAACAGCCCTAATCATCCTGCCGCAAGAATTAGAACAGCTTTTAAAAGACTTGGTCTCGATCCCCTTGATTTCGAGGATACAGCTGAACAGCGAAAACTATTACAATTGGTTGATAGACTCATGGCTAACGACAGTGGGCTGCGGGGTATCGCTATTGCGCCAAAGTCATATCTCGATGTGGATATTTTTGCTCCGATTGCGCACCATGATTCTATTTCGCTTTGGGCTAAAAGAGCTAACGAACAGGGCTTGAATTTTGCAGGATCAATGGATGCAGTTCTTGGACTTACGCAGGTTTCGGACCATGAGTTGCCTTTTTTGTATAATTTGGGCAAGCCTGCCCTTTCTGTCTGGATGTCGAACTTATGCAAAAGGCCTGGAATTCAGATGCTTTTTACAAAACAAAAAATAGAGGAGCCGGATTTTTTCGATTTGCATAGCCTTATGAATTGGCGTCCTAAATTGGACAGCTGCTTAGGTGCCCTCCCGGAACTATCTGGTAATCCGGAGGATATCAAAACACTTACCATCAGGTTTCAGGGCATGCCGGATTTTGTCATCGACACTATAGCTTACGATTTGGAGCTACTAAGACATTGCGATGGGAAAAGCAGTTTGTCGGAAATTATTTCGAGGATACCCGAAAAGGGCAATCTTGGAAAACTCATCGCTAACCTTTACAGGTTGTACCAGTACGGTTTACTGTGCAGCTGCGCTGCCCAGACCTTATAGGTCTTATAAACCTATAAGGTCTGCGGGGGCTAACCCCGCAGTTCAAACTCGCCTAGTACTTCCCAGTTCTCAGGGCCAAGCTCCGTTCTGACTAAGCGCATTTTTTGAAGCGAGAATCCGCCCAAAAAGCGGTCACCCAATTCGGCGACAATAGCCTCTTTTTTGAAAACTGGTAAAGATCCGTACAGAAAGCTGATATGCGGTATAAAAGGATTCACGGTAGAGTGCTCAAAAATTGACTCCGCCTCTTCGCGAAGTCGATATATTTCATCGCTGTCATCAGTACTGAAAAACAGACAACGGTAAAAATATTCCAAATATTCTACCCCGGTAAGAGAGGCTTTTAGAGGACGGTTTTTGTCGGCTAATTTTTGGGTTTTGAGCAGTGCCGTTTCAATATCATCAGTTATGCCACTGATAAGGGTTACATGCGGTTCGAACCTTGGAGTGTTATGCACCGTACTCAATTCAGCAATGAGCTGCCCAATCTTGAGGTAGGTTTCTTTATCAGGCATTAACCAAAGTGTCAGCATTTTATTCTAATTTTAGTTGTAACCGGCTACAAAAGAAAGTAATTTTCAAAATATTCAGTCCAAAGATAAAGCTATTGTTCATTCTTTCAATTTTTTTTGTAGATTTGCTTCAAAGACAAAGCATCCGACCCGATGGAAAATTTAATTCTATTTGATGATAAATCGCTGATAAATCAGCTGAAGCCATTTACCTACACCCGCCCTATTGCCGACTTTCGTGTGGGGATTTTAACGATTCGTGAAAAATGGGAGAAAATGCTGCAGGCTAAAGTTTCTTACCATACTCAATTTTACCTCAGCGATAAATTTAAGTGTCATTTTGCCAATGTAAATATACTTGTAAACGCATCAATAATTCCCGATTTAGCATTGGTAAACAGGATTAAACAGCTTCCACTTTACCATGCATTATACAATGGCGATACCGTTATTGCCCTTAAATTGGATGCAACAGCAAGCAGAATGTTTCTGGGTAATCAACTGCCCGATCAGCTAGCCATCATAGATTGGATGGAACCCTACACACAGATTAAACACATTTGGGATATTTTTACACTCAACGATGCAGAAATCAGAAAAGATTTTAAAATGCTTAGCGAGGGTAGAAAATCACAGGAATTAGGAATCGACAATAGACTAATTGGTTCGGCTGATGATCTTTTTATCGAAGAGGGTGCAAGTGTTGACTGCGCTATACTTAATACAAAAACCGGCCCTATCTATATTGGAAAAGGTGCCGAAGTACTTGAGGGATCTATGTTGCGCGGCCCCCTTGCCCTTTGCGAACATGCCGCAACCAAAATGGGCAGCAAAATTTACGGAGCGACTACGCTGGGACCTCATTGCAAGGTTGGCGGTGAATTGAATAATGTTGTGCTTTTTGGTTATTCAAACAAAGGACACGACGGTTTTTTGGGAAATTCTGTGATTGGAGAATGGTGCAATTTGGGAGCAGATACCAACAATTCGAACCTAAAAAATAATTACAGTGAGGTAAAAGTCTGGAATTACGCAGCCAATAATTTTGAAAACACAGGCCTGCAATTTTGTGGATTATTTATGGGCGACCATTCAAAAAGTGGTATCAATACCATGTTCAATACCGGAACTGTAGTTGGCGTCGCTGCCAATATTTTTGGAGCCGGCTTTCCGCCCAAATTTATTCCATCCTTTAGTTGGGGTGGAGCAGATGGATTTGAAACCTATCGCCCCGAAGATGCGGTAGATGCTGCCGAAAGAATGATGAGCCGCAGAAATATTGAACTTAGCCTTGAAGATGAACAGATTTTCAGAACCGTTTTTGAAGAGAGTTCTCCCTACCGAAATTGGGAAAATAATCAGCATAACAGTCAAAATTCAGGAGGGTGAAAATTGCATTTTGGAAAAAATTGCTTAGCCATTTTACCGATATTGTTTTGGAAAAAAAGCAGAGTAATTACAGTGATAAATTGGAGATTGTTTTGAGCAGGGGCAGAATTGCTTTGTGTACAAAAAATGCAATGTATTCTTTCGAGGATTTGTATCTGAATTTTAGAACGAGTTTTTCAAAAATTGACATTTCAGAATACAAAGTAGAAAAAGTGTTAGTGTTAGGTGCGGGTCTGCTAAGTGTGCCCTTTATATTAGAAAAAAAACACCATAAAAAATTCATTTGCAAGGCAGTGGATATCGATCCTGCTGTATTGGAAGCAGCCCGGAAATATGCCCTCCCCAAGATCGAGTCCGATATTGAGCTAATTTGTGCAGATGCGATTGATTTTGTGCGTGATGAACAAGAAAAATTCGATTTAATCATTGTGGATATTTTTATCGATGATAAGGTACCAACTGCCTTTGAAACGCTTGATTTTTTGAATTCAATCAAAAATCTTATGCAAACAGAAGCCTTGTTGATGTTTAACAGAATGGCTCAAAATGAAATTGCATTAAAAAAAACAGAAGCCTATTATAATCAATTATTTAAGGTTGTTTTTGAAGATGCAGAAATGCTTGTACTCAACGGAAATAGGATGTTGTTGGGGAATTACATTTCAAAAAACAGAAACTAAGGATTTTACATTAGGGAAATAAAACCATATATTTACAGATTATAATTTTTTAACTGATAAACTATGAATAAAATTTTTCCGGGTTTATTGGCCTTTTTCTTTTACCTATCGGCATTTGCGCAGGGTCCGGAACTAATCAAGCTTAAAAAAGATGTAGTTGATTATTATTGGGAAATGTCATCGGTAGATAAAGATCTCATCAGCTACCCGCTCGAAATTAAAGACAAAAAATGGACAACCGTTTCTGTCGCTGATTACGAATTGGAAGCCGATGTAAATACCTCAAAAGGATACATTTTTATCAGCGATCCGGCCAGAGATACACTCGACAAATCTTCCAGTTTTCAATTCATGATTTTCGAAAAGTCAAAAGGTGAACCGATAATTGGCATCACAAAAAAAATCTTTACAGATCAGCTATGGGTTACAGAAGCAAGCTTTTGGAAAAAAAGTGGGGGAAAATGGTTTAATGTAACAGAAGAGGTTGCCTTAGACCTCACATACAGAGATTTTCTCGAAGGTGGTAATGACGGTTTTATTTACGACGAACAGATTGCAAAAATGTTACCCCTGCATTTCGATCTTCCTAGAGAAGGCAATGCCATAAAAATTTATCTCTTAAGTGATTATTTTCTACTTTATTGTCATTCAATAAAACCCGATGACCCGACTTGTAGTATTCAGGGAGCGCTTATAAAAGAGGAGATGGAAATGAAATGGAATAAGTCAAAAGGAAAATTTGTCTTATCTGATTCGAAATAACAAGCTAAAACGATTTTAGCAGGAAAATTTAGGGTGCTTTTTAATTAAAAATTTATGGAAAAACCTAAGATTAATATACCCAAGAGCCTTACTGAGACTTTATTGACACCTCAGGAAGAAATGTTGGAAACGCATTTGAAAAGGCGTAAGGTTTCAATAGGAATACCAAAAGAGATTGCTTTCCCCGAAAATAGAATTGCACTTACTCCGGCCTCTGTAAAGACTTTGGTAAAAGCCGGACATCATATTATAGTTGAAAAAGAAGCCGGCGAAAGATCAAATTTTTCAGATTATGACTATTCAGAAGCCGGTGCCGAAATTGCATATAGCCCCGATCAGGTTTTCAAGGCCAATGTTATCTTAAAAGTTGCACCGCCTACTTTGGAAGAAATTGAGCTCGGACATCCCGGGCAAATTCATATTTCGCCAATTCATCTTCCGACAATGCAGGAAGAATATCTGTACAGACTTAAAAATAAGCGGATTACTGCCCTGGCCATGGAATACATGAAAGACAGCTCAGGGGTTTTTCCATTTGTTCGTTTAATGTCAGAGATTGCCGGTATCGGTGCAATGCAGATTGCTGCCGAACTTTTGGCTGCTTCTTCGGGAGGTAGGGGAGTTTTGCTCGGAGGAATATCGGGCATACCACCTGCAAAAGTGGTAATATTGGGCGCAGGAGTTGTGGCCGAAGTTGCCGCTCGTGTAGCCTTGGGCTATGGTGCCGAGGTCAGGGTTTTCGACAACAGTATCCGTAAACTTATGCGATTGCAATCGGATCTTGGTGTTAGGCTGTATACAGGTACTTTCAGCGCACCCGAAATGGAACATGAACTTAAAACAGCCGATGTTATTATCGGTGCCATTCATGCAGAATCGGGCAGAACACCTTGTGTTGTGAGCGAAGATATGGTGAGAAATATGAAGTCAGGCGCTGTGATTATTGATGTCAGCATCGATCAAGGTGGTTGTTTTGCAACTTCTAAACTTACTACGCACAATAATCCAACCTTTAGAAAGCACGATGTAATCCATTACTGTGTCCCCAATATCGTTTCCCGCTTTCCTGGAACGGGATCTACAGCATTTAGCAATGTTTTGCTTCCTTTCTTTCTGAACGCAGGCGGAACGGAGAATATAGAGGCGCTTATTCGTACAAATCCCGGCTTTAGAAATGGTGTTTATATGTATAAAGGTTGTCTCACCAACAGATATATGAGCGAGCGATTCGGATTGAAATATACCGACCTGGATCTTCTTATGATGACAGATTTATAGAAAAAAATTAAAAAAATGGCTAAAAATACACTTTACCTGATTGGTATTTTACTCACATTGTCTTGCCTTTATTCCTGCAAATCCAAAACAAAAAAATGGGATAATATTGCAAATTCAATAAATAAATGGGAAAATTTTGAATTGCAGATTAAAGGAATTAAAGCTCCTTTTCCAAAACGTCCGGTACAAAAATCGATAGCATACAGTTCCGATATTTCCTTTCATCAGAGTTATGCAGAGATCGATTCTGTAACCTTTAGTGTTGCCATCATTACTAATGCTACACTGAAAGATGCAAAGTCATGGCATGATTTTTTTACTAAGGAAGTACTTGCTTTTAAGTCATTGGAACAAAAAAATATCAAAGTTTTGGGTAGGGATGCCGTATGGAGCAAAGTGAGAGAAAATGATCTTTGCAGTTATACCATCAATATGGTTGTTGACAACAATTTTGTACTAAATTTAGGACTCAGATATAAGGGTGATTTTCCACCTGAGAAGCTTATGTTGGATTTTGCGTCAAGATTAAAAATAGATTAACGAACAACTACTTATAGTTCAGACTTATAGACTCTAGACACTAGAAGAATAACTTTATAACGAACAACAATTAACGAACAACAATTAACGAACAACAATTAACGAACAACAATTAACGAACAACAATTAACGAACAACAATTAACG
>CANETR010000032.1 GCA_947441325.1 Saprospiraceae bacterium | reverse complement strand
TGACCTGGGTTTTGTTGGTAGAACCAATTTTATGACGACCTCAGCCTCGGCGACTTATAATATTTTCGAGCCATTCTGGATTTACAACAATCTGCGAATGACCCTTGGCGCTTATATGGATCATTTGTATAATCCAACAGAGTTCATGCGGGTTGAGCTTTACGGTTCTGTCTTTGGGACTACCCGTAAATTTTTAACAGCTGGATTGGATTTTGCTTATCAGCCCTTTGGCTATAATGATTTTTACGAAGCCAGGGTAAATGCGCAGCCATGGCTCAAGCCAGTTTGGGGAAGAATTGGCGGTTTTTTCTCTAGTGACTATCGCAAGCCTTTTGCCCTGGATGGTGAAATTTCTTACCGCAGGTTTCACAACTCAAGCCCCGAATGGAACAATGCCGATGTAATAGAGGGAGAATTGAGTCCCCGCATTCGTTTCAGTGATCGTTTCAATATGGTGCTGCTGCAGAATACGGCAATCCGAAGAAATAACATTGGCTATGTGCGTCGCTTTACGGATACAGATGGCAAACAGAATATCATTTTTGGCTCCCGTTACTATCAGACACTTGAGAATCGAATTACTTTTAATTATCTTTTCACAGATCTGATTTCACTGAGTTTTAGTGCCCGTCACTATTGGGCCTTGGTACAGTACAGCAGCTTTTTCAACTTACAGCCCGATGGAAATCTGGGGCCGACTACTTTCAGTGGCAATCAGGACCAAAACTACAATGCCTTTAATGTCGATTTGATATTCCGCTGGCGCTTTGCGCCGGGTTCAGAATTGAATTTGGTTTGGAAAAATATGACACTAAATACATCGAATCAGTTGGAATTCAATTATTTTGATAATTTTGCGGGCATGTTCGATGACAATACACTCAATCAGTTTTCCATTAAATTACTTTACTTTCTGGATGTATATAAGTTGCAGCCTGCCAACAAGAGGGGACGCAGACTTTAAGAGAATGAACAGTAAAAAGGAGAAAGTCAGAAAATGCAATTATAAATTTTGATGATTGATTAGGGGAATAAAATTGTCAATTTGGATTGTAAAACCATCTTCTGATGGATAATTTCACAAGAATTTCCTAATATTGTAGCTTGAATATTGCTGTTTTTCTAACACTATAAATTTAAATTTTTTATATGTTGTCATTTATAGTTTTTGGCCTGTTGGCTATCATTGCAGGTGCACTTGCTGCAGCCAATATCGTGATTGAAAAATTACCTTATACAAAGGAATACATCGAAAAAATGATACCTTATCAGGCTGTTATTGGGGCGGTAGCGCTCGTTTTATCAGTTTTAAAACTCTTAGATGCATTTGCGCTCAAGATGGATAATTTTTCTCTTATTATCAATTTATGTTGTATTGCTTCAACGGCTATCGTGGGATTTTTATTAGGATTCCCTATGGTACAGCAGTTTATGGCAAATGACGAAAATTCAAAAGCTAAAGCAGAAGAAATAAGAAAGAAACTTTCAGCATATCAGGTAATAGCCGGTCTTGTCGCATTAGGCAGCGGAGTTTATGTGCTGTTGTATGGCATTTCCTTGTAAAAAAATGTATTAATGCTACAATATTTTCAGCTGCCAGATCTTGATCCCTGTTTATAAATAGATAGGATTATAGCTGAAAATCGAATTTCCGTCTTCTGACAATTTCAAAAAAATGTCTTATCAAAAACACCCACGCGATACATATATCACTGTTTACGGCAGAAAACCTGTACTTGAGCTATTGGAAATGGATGATGTGTCGATTGCTAAAGTCCTCATTGCGAATAAGTCGAAGGGTGACATTATCAAAGATATTCTAAACCTTTGCAAGAAAAAAGGTATTGAACCAAATTGGGTAAGTGCCGAGGAGGTGTCTAGAATTTCGAAAAATCCAAATCAGGATCAGGGCCTAGCGGCCGATGTTATTGCGCCAGGAATGGACAATGCACAGCAATACTTCGACAATTTCAATAAAGACGTTCAAAAGGAAGCCTGGTTGGCACTGGATGGCGTAACTACACCAGCAAACGTAGGCATGATTTTACGCACGGCTACTGCTTTAGGCATGGGCGTGATTTTACCATTGAAAGGTAGCTCTAAAATAAATCCATTGGTGGTAAAGGCATCGGCAGGTGTTGTGTTCAAGAGTAGTATTTTAAAATGCGAAACACTTACTCAGGCATTGAAAGCTGCTAAAAATTGTGGCTTTTCAATTTATGGATTGGCAGGCGAGGAGGGCAGCAATATTTACAGGCATGAATTTAAAAAAGCTGCTATTTTTGTTATGGGTAATGAATCGGAGGGTGTATCTGAACAGCATAGAAACCTCATTGATGCATGGCTTACAATTCCTATGGCATCGGGTGTTGAGTCGCTTAATGTTGCTTGTGCTGCTACGGTAGTCGGTTCTGAATGGATGAGAAGATTTGGAGTATAAAAGTTATGAAAAATATTGTCTTGATTTGTTTGTTGTCTAGTTTCTATTTTCAGCTTTTTGCCCAAAAAAGGCTGGCTGATTCTGTTTCTGTGCTTGGTATGCAAATCGACAGTTTAAAGTCGCAACTGGCAGATGCCCGAAGGACCTGGAAAAAATGCAGTGAGCAGCAAAATGTATATACCGTTGAAATGACCGAGCAGCAAACTCGACAAGCGGAAGCAATAAAAAATTGGCAAGAAAAATATATCGAGATTCAAAACCGCTATCAGAATCTTGGAGATTCCTTGAAAAGGACTTTGGAAAGCACAACTTTGCTACAAAAAGTAATTGCTGATAAAGCAATTGAACAAAGCATGATGGCGAATAAGGCAGCTCTACTGGCCCAAAAACTTAAGGATTCTTTAGTTGATTATTCCGAAAATCGGTGCTATATTTACAGCAAGGACAAAATAGTTTGCATAGAATTGAATGATAGTTTGCTGTTCGCCGCTACAAACAATCTTAGCAAAGAGGCTAAGGATTTATTGGAGACTTTGACTAATCAATTAGTAAGTGTAAAGGATATACATCTGAATGTCAAGCTTTTTGCCAGATCGGAACAAAAACTTCAGGATTTTTTAACTCAAGCCTTATCAAAAGGTAAATCACTTGTAAATTTATTTGAGAACAATAAATTGCCCTCAGAAAGAATTTCCTTACAGATATTAAATGCTGAAAATGCAGCTATAAAAAGCAAATATCCTATTATTGTTGAAATAACTTTTTAGATAATAAATAACCATATCCAAATGAAAACGATATCAAAAAGTATAGCTCTTATACTAGTTTTGGGACTTTTAAGTTCTTGTGTGTCGAACAGAAAATTTCTTGAAGAGACAGAAGCTCGTAAATCGGCACAAACTAAAGCAGATCAGGAATCCAGATCCAGAGCTGAAGCGGAATCTAAATTAAAAGAAACCTCCGATAAACTATCTGCACTTGACAAAGACCATATCCTGGTTAAAGATGAGTATAATAAACTCAAGACAGCATATGGCGAGCAGGTAGAACTTACCAAACAAAAAGACCTGGCGCATGATAAGTTGCAGCAAATGTACAAGGACATGATGGAATTGGCGGCAAATCAGAAAAAAGATTTAGATAAACAACTTTCTGAGAGAACTACCATTTTGAATGAGCGCGAATCTGAATTGAGAAGAGAGCGAGATGCATTTGAAAAGTTAAAAAAAGATATGGAGGGTAAAGATGCAAACATCTCCGACCTGAATAAATACAAAAAAGAACTCGAGGAAGAATTAGCCGGTCGTGAAAAAAGAATCAAAGACTTAGAATCGGCTATCAAAGACCGCGATGCACAAACCGAAGCCTTGCGCAACAAACTTTATGATGCACTAAAAGGATTTGCCGATGCGGGTGATTTGGGAGTAGAAAATCGTAATGGTAAAGTATATGTTTCACTCAGTCAAAAGTTATTATTCACATCAGGTAGCTCAAAAATTGATAAAAGAGGACTCGATGCACTGAAATCAATTGCCGGAGTGCTTTCAAAAAGTACCGAGCTTTCTATTTTGGTAGAGGGACATACCGATTCTGATGGAGATGATAAATTGAACTGGGACCTGAGTTCTAGCAGAGCAATGTCGGTAACACATGAGTTGATCAAAAACGGTGTTGAACCAGCCAGACTGACATCTGCAGGCAGGGGAGAACATTCACCAAAGGCTTCGAACAGTGATGATAAAGGGAAAGCAGTAAACCGCAGAACCGAAATTATTCTGGAACCTAAACTGGACGAGATTATGGGTATTCTCAATAAATAAAAGATGCAATTCGATTTTTTTAAGCAAAAAGATACTCAGTTAGAAGCCGTTTTTATTTTTTCTAATTTTAAAAATGCTTTCAAATTTATGACCGAAGTGGCAGAAGCTGCAGAGGAAATAAATCATCATCCCGATTGGAAAAACAGCTACAATAGAGTTGAAATTATCTTGAGAACCCATGATGCGGGAAATATCCTTACTGAAAAAGATTTTTTACTTGCCCAAAGAATAGAGCAGATTACCCAAAATTATAAATTAAAAAAATGAGGATATTTTTTAACCTTTTTGTTGTTCTAAGTTCTTCATTGCTCTTATCCGGATGTGCATTGCCAGCAGCTATGCTATGGATGATTCAAAGTCCACAGGAAAATTTGGATTACACGTCAGAGGCTGAAGCAGAAATAGCAGAAGAGGAAGCTTATCCTATAGGTCTATATGTAGAGAGTAATGATGGCGAGGGCGCTTACTATATTTATGCCGGAGAATATAACGCTATCAGGATGGCTGTGCCCGAAGATATGTATGCAAGCGATATTGAGTTAAGTACAACCGCAGGAACAATTGAAAGGTCAAAGAACGATTCTACTTTGTTTATATTATTTGTAAAGGAGCCTAATATTAGCATTGAAATTGTGGCATCTAATAAGGTTAACAATGCTCAAGGATTATTATACACAGAAACAACTGAACTCCCCGTGCCCAAAGTTGGATTGAAAGGTATCGATATTGATGAAGTTAAGGCTGAGGAATTTATAAAACAGGGACAGCTTGTATTGTTGTATGATGAAAATTTGCTCTCGCTATGTAAATGCAATACCTTTACACTTATTCACATAAATAACGAGGGCAAAAAGAGCATTGTAAACAACGAATCTGAAGTCTTTAACTCTGAAACGAAAGGAATAATTTCCAGGGCTGTGAAGGGTGATATTTATATTTTTAATGACATAAAAGTCAATTGTGCTGCTTATGCTCAGGATAAAAAAACAAACAGCCTTGTCTATATCATTAAATAAAAATATGATTAAAATATTATCAGTTTTCTTTTTGTTGTTGAGCCTTTACTCATGCAGTATTGCAGATAGTCAGCCCAATGGGAAAAATCCAGAAAATATAATTATTCCATCTGATAGTACTGTGCCTAAAAGCAACAAGTTAGAGGAATTGGAAATTGATCCTAATCTAAGCGATAAAGATAAGGAGCGGGTAAAGGAAATTATTTCTAAAAAATACTTGATGGGGCAGTTTGACCCAGCAACTGACAATCGCTTTCTGCTCATCCCGGCTAAAAAATTGGTTTATTCTGATCAAGCTATATACATACGCAAAGAGGCGATGGAAGCATTCAATAATATGTATGCTGCTGCCGAAAAAGAAGGCATTAAATTAAAAATTATGTCTGCTACTCGCCCTTTTAATGTTCAAAAAGCTATATGGGAAAGGAAATGGCTTGGCAAACAAATGGTCAATGGACAATATATCCCCGATTCTATAAAGGGAAAGGCAAGAGCACTACGAATTTTAGAATGGAACTCCATGCCAAGTACATCCAGACATCATTGGGGCAGCGATATTGATATTAACAATGTAAATCCTGAATATTGGGAACAGCCGCTTGGAAAAAAAGAATATGAATGGCTGGTGAAACATGCACATGAGTATGGATTCTGTCAACCCTATTCAAAAATGGGACCTGAACGCCCCGAAGGTTATCAGGAAGAAAAATGGCATTGGTCTTATCTGCCCATTTCACGAGAGTTGGTGAAACGATATCAACAGGAAATTAATGATGCAGACATTTCTGGATTTTTAGGCGCCGAAACGGCAAAAGATATAGGTGTAGTAAAGATTTATGTCCTTGGTATCAATCCTGCCTGCCAATGATTGGGCATTGAATCATCGCCGATTTTGCATCAAAAATTAAGTATTTTAAAAAAAATAAAAAAATATTTTACCTTAGCGGTAACAAATACATAAAGATTGGCATAGATAGTAGTAAAACGAAATTCTAAAATTTAATCAACATAATTTAAACCCATGCTAACCCAAGAACAAACTGAAAAGTTGGAACGCTACCACAAGGGTCTGCTCTCTGATAACGAGAAAATTGAATTCGAAAAAGAAGTTTTGGAAAACCCTGAATTAAAAGATGAAGCCTTTGGCTTGCTCGAACTTTATAAAGGTTTCAATGCAATTCAACTCGAAAAATTCCAGGCAGATATCAACAATTGGGAAAAAGAAAGCTCTTCGGAAAAAACAACTACTGAGAAAAAAGAAACTAAGGTTGTTTCCATTGGATTTTACCTTTCCAGATATAAATATCTTGCAGCTGCAGTAATTTTATTGCTTATGCTACCCGCAGGATACCTACTATATCAAAATATGGGAATAAGTAAATCTGACCAACTTTTTGCAGACAATGCAGAACATTACACCGCAATAGATCTTAAAACAAGGTCTATGACAGCCGATGCAAATGATCCGCTTGAGGCCCTAAAAGAAAAAGGTATTAGTTCTTACAATAAAGAAGAATACAAAGAGGCTCTAATTTCTTTTAATGATTATTATAGTAAAGCAAGCGAAAATAATAAAACCTCAGAGTTGAAGCTTTATTTGGCACTTTCCAATCTTTTTACAAACAATAGTGCCGATGCTGAAATTTTCTTTAAAGAAATTATATCTAAAGAAAACAGTGGTAATTATAAAGAAGCAGCTCAGTGGTATCTCGCACTTGCTTACCTGAAGCAGATAAAGGTTAGCGATGCATCTGAAATGCTCAAGATAATTTCAGAAACACCCTCACATGCTTATCAGTCAAAGGCGAAAAAGCTTTTACCTGAAATAGAGTCGCTGAGATAATAACAAAATTTTAAACCGCAGAAATGCGGTTTTTTTATTGGTTGAATTTTGAGGCGGCCCTTTCTAGCCGGTCATTCATTGCCATGCCTATTCCAATATTAGGCATAGGTTCTGTCAGAATAAGGTCAAGATTCAAGGCATCCATATAATGCAGTGCGGCATAAAGTTTCTGTGCTGCCTCATTCAAATCGGCATTTTGACTTAAAATGACCAAATTTTGAGATTCAATTGGGTATTCTTTAGAAAGACTTATAATGCCAATTTTTTTTCCAAAGTTCTCGCTCAATATTTTATTAATTTCATTGCTGATTATCAATTTTGTATTAGGCGAGTAATGTTGCTTTAGCATGCCCGGCGATAGGGGAGCAGTATTGTCATGGGTTTCAAATTGAATATTTGGAATTATTTTTTTAATTTCATCTATACCCAGTGCGCCAAGTCTATGTAAAAAGGGTTCAGTACCTTTAAAACCTATCACGGTAGATTCCAAGCCATTTTGACAAGGGCCACCATCTAAAATATAGGGAATCTTATCCCCTAATTGTTTATAAACATGATCGGCACAGGTAGGGCTGATATATCCAAAAGGGTTGGCACTGGGAGCTGCCAAGGGAAAATCCAGTAATTCAAGCAGCGCAAGACTAAGCGGGTGATTTGGAATACGAAGTGCTACATTTTGCTTTCCAGCAGTTGTAATATCGGGGACAATATCTTTTTTTGGTAAAATAACTGTAAGTGGTCCGGGAGCAAAGGCTTCGAAAAGCTTGTAGGCCAAATCAGGTACTTCCAAGGCATACTTTTCGATTTCATCAATGCCTTTGATATGCACAATCAATGGGTTATAGAGCGGACGTTTTTTTGCTGCAAAGACCTTAGATACCGCCAACTCATTCAAAGCATTGGCCGCGAGACCGTACACAGTCTCAGTAGGAATTGCAACAATGTCATTCTCACTGAGAAATGTTGCTGCCAATTCTATGTCGGTTCCTATTTTTGTATTGTAACCCATAATTGCTTAAAAGTCTTCCTCTTTTTTCTTTTCATTTACATATTTCCAAATGGCATAGGATAAGCCTGCATTTGGTACAAGACATAGCAACTCCCAAGCTGAACGAATGCCAGACTGCCAATGCGGATGTTCTAAAAAGAAAATAGCAACCGATGCAATCATCAATAAAATACCCCAAAATAATATAGCGGCAAAAGCTATTTTTTGCAAAGGTTTTACCCACAAAACCAATATGGTAATAATTTCAAAAGCAGCAAGTGCATATAAAACAATAGCAGCACCCGACTCTCCAATTCCAAAAACAATATTTAAGCCATCAATCCATGCCGTTTTGTGACCGTAATATATGCCGGTAGCATACCAGGCATAGGCACCAAGCGTAAGCGTTAGGCTTAACTTAAGGGTATTCATTATTTTGCCTATCCCGGTTTTTTTAAACTGTAGCTGATAATAAATAAATGGAGTGGCAAATTGAGAAGTATAGAGCAGCAGCGTTGGAATTTCTGAGTCATTCGATACCCTGTAAAGTTGTGCCAAGAGCAAGAGGGAAGCAGCGTAAACCACAAAAACATAACCCCATTTAGAATCCCTGCTGTCTAAAGTAAAACAGAAAAGCACCCCTATCATGTAAAACCAACCCATGGCAGCAGTAAACTTATCGCTAAACCATTGGGTGAATCCGGTTTCTCCCGAAAAAATAAATTCATAGGGCGCATCCCAAAATAGATGTTGCCAAGCTCTTCCCGCTAATAAAATGGCAGCGGTAAGTTGAAGTATTCTTATTATTTGAAATCTTAACACCTTTTATAATTTTATCTGTAAGCAGATGAACGTTCACTGTCTAACTTTAATAAAATTCCAATCATTATTGAAAAGGAGATCATTGAAGAACCTCCATAACTTACGAATGGAAGAGGAATGCCAATTACCGGCAAAAGTCCCATGGTCATTCCGATATTCACAAAAATATGAAATAAGAGAATGGATGCAACACCATATGCATAAAACTTTGCAAAACTGAATCTTTGTCTTTCTGCTAAGAATAGAATTCTCAAAAGTAATGCAATGAAAATGCCTATTATAAAGAAACTTCCAAAGAAGCCCCACTCTTCACCAACTGTACAAAAAATAAAATCGGTAGATTGCTCCGGCACATAGTCCAATTTTGTTCTTTCGCCTTCAAGGAAGCCTTTGCCAAAGTATCCTCCAGATCCAATGGCGTATTTCGACTGCTCTAGATTATATAGTGATCCCAAGGGGTCACATTTTTCTGGCCTTAACCAAACCCATATCCGTTCCTGTTGATGGGTTTTTAAAATATTATTTACCAGATAATTTACGGAGAGGCTGTAAATAAAAGCAATAAGGATGCTAAGCGATGTGATAACGGTTATTTGCCAATTCCTTTTCAAAATGTTTAATAAGGTGAATAAGAGCAGTATAATGCCCTGAGCCAATATTAGTAAAGAAATTGTTTTACTAAAGAAATACAAGGCTGTAAAACTTAATAATAAGAAAGCAATTGTCCACCTTTCGTCTTTTTTCCAAAATCTGAGTAACACAAGATTTCCAAATAATATCATGAGATGCAGCAGCCACCAAACATTATCGAACATCAATGCAGCAATAGACAAAAAGAAAACAAAAATAAAGATGATGAATATGGTTAATGGAAAACCAGCCCGATAAAGCACTAAAAAAAATGACAGGTAGGCGAGTGTTGAGCCTGTATCATTTTGAAGTAGTACTAACAAGGTAGGTACGCCTAAAACCAATAGGGCTATTGTTTTGCCCCTTATATCCTGCATTCGGATATCCGGTAAGCTCAATAAAGAGGCTAAGGCAAGCGCGCTAGCTGTTTTGCCAAATTCGGAGGGTTGAAAACGGAAACCGCCCAGATCGAACCAGGAAGTTGAACCATTAACAGGTTTTGTAAAAAGCACCGCTATGAGCAGAAAGACAGAAATTCCCAAAATGACAAAGGCAAAATTCTGAAAAATTCGACCTTCTATGAATTGAATGAGTCCAATAGTGATTAAACCCACAGTAATCCATAATAATTGTTTTCCGTAACGTTTTTCAAAGTTAAATATGCTTTTAAATGTATCGGG
>CANETR010000031.1 GCA_947441325.1 Saprospiraceae bacterium | reverse complement strand
TGCGCTATCGGCAATTAAAGTTTCAATATCTGAAGATCAAATTTTAAGTCCTTCCGATATCAGCGAAGCCAAACCCGTTGATTTTCCTTTGAAAAAATCATTGGATATTATAGCCGCAATACCGCATTTGGAACCGGGAAAATATGAAATAGAAATAGTTTTTGAAGTTGCTCCATTTGGCGAGTTAACACTGAAAGTAGAAGATGGAATTTCTGCCGAAACTGGAGACAGACTCTCAATTCCCAGAGATAAAATGGATGATTACTCTCCCGATGCCATCAAAAAACGTCAACAATTCATAAAAGAATATACCGGAGTAGAGCCAAAGCATATTAGTAATTATTCCTTCGATCCGCATATCGCACAAGGTAATTGTGAAAATTTTTGCGGCGTAGCTCAAATTCCACTCGGTATAGCAGGCCCAATAAAGATAAATGGAGAACATGCCAATGGTGAATTCTTAATTCCCCTTGCAACCAGCGAAGGAACCTTGGTGGCTTCTTACAACAGAGGAATCAAAGTGTTGAATCTTTGCGGCGGAGCAAAATGTACGGTGCAGCGCGATGCCATGCAACGTGCTCCGGTTTTTGTTTTCGACGATGCCCGTGCAGCCCGCGATTTTGTGGATTGGTGTAAAATGAATTTTTCGAAAATTGCAGAAGAGGCCGAATCTACCTCGAGTGTCGCACGCCTGCAGTATATAGACCCTTACCTCTCCAATAAATTTGCCTTCATGCGTTTCAACTTTTCTACTGGCGATGCAGCTGGTCAGAATATGGTTGGAAGGGCTACTTTTGCTGCCTGCAGTTGGATTTTGGATAATTACAAACAGAATCCCGTAAGACATTTTTATCTGGAATCAAATTTTGCAACCGATAAAAAGGCCTCGCAGGTTAATATCATGCGCACCCGTGGCAAACGTGTCACAGCCGAAATTACACTTAAGAGAGATGTGCTTATCCAACACATGCGCGTAGCGCCCGAAAATCTGGCATATCACTATGGTATAGCCAATATTGGTGCCATCATGTCTGGAGCCAATAATAATGGCTTACATTCTGCCAATGCCATTACAGCTATGTTCATTGCAACTGGGCAGGACGTTGCCAATGTTGCTGAGTCATCTGCCGGACTTGTTTATTGTGAGATTACACCAGAAAAAGACCTTTATTTTTCAATAACAATACCATCTCTGATTATCGCTTCATATGGCGGTGGTACTAGTTTAGGAACACAAAAAGAATGTCTAGAAATGCTTGGATGTTATGGCAAGGATAAGGTTATGAAACTGGCCGAAATTATTGCAGGAGTAGTATTGGCTGGGGAGATTTCATTGGCATCTGCTATTTCTTCCTCCGATTGGGTTTCGAGCCATGAACAGTATGGTAGAAACCGCTAAATATTATGCATTTTATTATCTATGGTACGTTTTTTGTGAAATAGCATCTATATTTGTAAAAATTATCAATTCATGTTTTTGAAATTGTATTTTTTACGTTTGAATATTTTTTAATTTTTTAAAACAAACTAATTATGAAAAGTTTTATTAAAGCATTGTCACTTTTAACAGTGGTAGGTTTTTTTGCTGCATCTTGCGAAAAAGATTTGTGTAAGGATGTAGAAACTGGTACTCATGGTACCTGCCTCGAAGGTATTGTTACTTGTAACACTGGTTATGAAAAAAATGCAGATGGCCTCTGTGAAATCGAGTGGTCTGCTAAATTTTTGGGTAACCTTGTTGCTGCTAGTGATACAGTAACTACTGGTCCAAATGCTGGTGGCCCTTATACTTATAATACAACGATTAGCCGTGTAAGTGAGGTGAAACTCAGCACAACTAACTTCTCTGGTTTTGGTGCATCTAACGTTGTTGAAATTGATGTAATTTCTTCATCTGAACTTTCAATTAACTATACCGATGTTGCAGGACGTGCTTTCGTTGGTTCTGGCTCAATCACAAACAGAACTATCACACTTAATTATACTGTTACATTCCCAAGTGGTGGCGGTGTAGATAATACGCAAACAATAATAACACTACCTTAGTTATAATAGGTATAAAGTAATATTGAGGAGGCTGTCTAATTATTTAGACAGCCTCTATTTTTTTCCATGAATGCCTCTAGTCAAAATAGTTTTGTAGAGTTCCATTACGTAAAAACAAAACGGCACGAATCTGATCCTATAGTTTAGCTGAATTTTCTAAATTAGCTACCAATTAGAAACAGATGCTTAAAACAAAAAGCACAATTCAATTTTATCTGAATTGTGCTTCTGCAAGATTTTAAAAAGCTATAGTGCTTAGTTATTTTTTAGTAGCACCACCTTTAGTAGTAACATTTGTATTGTCACCAGCCTTAGTAGCACCGCCTTTAGTAGTTACATTTGTATTGTCACCAGCCTTAGTAGCACCACCCTTAGTTGTAGTAGAATTTTCATTCTTTGTGGTAGGTGTAGTAGGAGTAGTAGGAGTGGTTGGAGTAGTAGGTTGCGTAGTTGTTTGTGTGCCACCAGTACTAGGCTTTACTACAGGTTTAGTGGTAGTAGTCGTCTTGCCTTCTTTGCTATCAGTTTCAGTTTCGGCAACTTCAGCATCGTATTTTTCCTGTGCTTTTTCCTGCGCAGTTTTCAGGCAAACATCCATTTGCTCTTTAAGAAAAGCGTCAGACAGTTCTTTGTAAATTTTATCACGTTTTTCCTCTTCGCTAGGTTCAGCAAAAGCAGTAAAAACTGCCACAGAGGCAAATGCAACAATAGCTGCAGCTGTTAAAAACAAACCCTTTTTCATATTATTAAGATTTAATATTTTAAAAATAATTTCAATTTTAAATTGTAAAAAAGTAAACAAATGAAATTGCTAAACAAGATTTTATCTTATTTTTCAGTTTCAGCATTTGCATCTTTGATACTTACATAAATAGAGTCGATAACCTTTAAACAGTTCGCATCTGCTTGTTGTGCAAGGGTTGTTGTTTTGTCCTTTTCAAACTGATCCTGAGCTTCTTTCTTGATTTGATCATCAGATTTGCCCTGGCTGCAGCTTTGTATAGAAACAGCAGCAAAAAACATGGCGGCTAGGCCTAAAACCAACTTTTTCATAGTCATTTTTTTAATAATTAACAAAGTACTGAAATATTGATAATGTCAAAGTTTGACAATAATTCACGAAACAAAATTAAAAGAATAATCAGATTTTGAATAATGATTTAAACTCAAAATTTATTAATAACTGATTTTATGCATCCAAAAACATGCCAATGAGCTATAATTACATAATTAAATTTCAATAAGCTCAATAAATACTATTTTAAGACAAAACACAGTTTCAATAGCAAAAATTAAGGTCAAAAAGCGTCAAACAAATGAAGAAAATGCGCCTATTTTTTTAGTAAAAATTTATTGTTGAACCTTATCAGCCAGTTTTATTTTCATCCAAATACTTGACATCGACAATTGCCTGCTTGGACCCTGCATTTGATTCATGTTCTGATTCATCATTTGACTATTTGGCCCCATGAGCGGATTGCCCTGCGTGATTTGGTTTTGGTTTCGGTCGTTGAATAGACTACTGTCATTGTTGCTGTCGTCATCCACTGTTTTAGATGGATTGTTTACTAAGATACCCAAAGAAAAAATTTTGTCGCTTTCGAAGGTTCCAAGCACAGTTTTGATGGGAATTCTAAGTTCCATGCATAACATATTCAAATGGTCGAAAGAAAGTGCCACCTTTATTTCCTTGGAGGTTATATTCGAAAGCCTTAGAGATTCATCTGCAAGTCCGTAAATATCAAACTCCTGCATAGAAGCAGCATAGAGTTCAATAAATTTTTGTGTGCTACTGCCAGCCTCTTTTGCAATATCATTTGTTTCTGATGTCCTCAATGGAATTGGATAGGCAATGCCATTTTTTTCCTTTCTTCTTGCAGTGCTATCAATCCAAATTTTTAGACCCTGATGCAGAAACATGGCTTTCATATACTCATCACTTGCTTGAATTGCCAGGTAAATATATTTTTCATCATTACTGCAGCGGTATCTAATGGGTATTTGGGAGGCAGGCTGCTCAAGAGGTAGTTGCCATTCATCAAGTATGCCGTCAATTGTAACTTTATTTGCACTCCAGTTGCTGCTGTATTGGTAATTTACCCTGGCGCAGCCACTCAAAATGATAGAACAAAAGAGGAAAAAATATATTTTACTAAACATTGTTTTTGTTTCTGTTAACTAAGAAATAAAAAGTAAAAGCCCATATAATACCAAGGATAAGCACCAAAATCATTTTTAGGCCAAGGCCTAAACTTAAAAAATCGAATATAAACATTAATATACCCATTATGACAAATGAGGAGCCAGCTGTATTTATTATTTTTTTAATAAAAGTATTAGATTCATTTTTTGTTTTAAAAAACAAATAGCCCCATATGAACAGTGGAATTATAATATGAGGAATGAAAGTGAACATAATAAAGTTCTTTTACTAAAGAATTTTTCTACCGCTGATTAAATGAAAAAAAGCACCCCAAGCTATACAGATCGATAACAATACCACAAGTAGAGTGCTTATTCCCATGTCCAGGAACCAAAGCGTCAGACCAGTTATTATTATAGTTATGAGCATTGCAAAGAAGTTTATTAAAAATCTTCTAAAACTATTACTGTCTCTTTTCCTGAGGCCGGAAAGAGGAATGAGCCAAAAAATAATTGGAATTATTAGAAATAATAATAATAGCATATCAATCTTATCTGTTACAAAGTTAAACAAATTTTAATGTAGATGCACCTATTTAAAATAGTTCTGATAATTTTGAACAAGAAATAATCCAATAAATTTTATGAACTACTTGATATCTAATCTGGATGATTTGAACAGATTTGCAGATTTGTTTCTTGAAAAATATCTTTCTGTGCACAAAAAAGTGCTGTTTTATGGTGAAATGGGGGTAGGTAAAACCACTTTCATAAAACTTATTTGTGAAAAATTAGGAGCAATAGGCAATACATCAAGTCCAACTTTCTCAATTGTTAACAATTATCCCATAAAGCATTCGTCATACGCCATTAATCATGCTGACCTCTATAGATTAAAGGATTCAGAAGAGTTATTTGGAACCGGATTGCTTGAGTATTTGTATGATGATGATTATTTCTTTGTCGAATGGCCCGAAATGATAGAGGCATATTGTGACAAAAACTACCTAAAAGTAAAGATTGACCTAAATGAAGACGGTTCTAGAATCTTCATTCTATTAACTTGCTAAAAAAAGTAGCAAATAATTTGGCTGTCTATCTTTCTTATCTTAATTTTGTGCCGCTTAGAAAAAATGGCCCATGGTGTAATGGTAACACTCCTGATTTTGGTTCAGTCATTCTTGGTTCGAATCCAGGTGGGCCAACAAAAATAGAGCAGCAGACGAAAGTTTGTTGCTCTTTTTGATTATATTTTAACCACTTATGTATTAAAATTTACTCGATAAAAAGCCTGTTTTCTCTCCAATTCATTAAAAAATGATCGAAAATCTCTAAAAATTTTAGTTTTTTTTCGAAAAATATTTGGAACTGTCCGAAAACACTATAATTTTGTACTGTGCATCAACACATTTTTGATTACAATAAACTTTTTATTACTATGAACAAAGGAGATTTAATTGACAAAATTGCAGAAAAAGCAGGTTTGAAAAAAGCCGATGCATCTGCAGCACTTAATGCCACACTTGAAGCTATCACTTCAGCACTTAAGGATGGTGAGAAAATTACTTTAGTTGGTTTCGGTTCTTTAGATGTAGCTTACCGCTCTGCCCGCAAAGGTATCAACCCAAGCACGCAGAAAGAAATCAAAATCAGCGACAAAGTAACAGTTAAATTCAAAGCCGGCAAAGAATTGGCCGCTGCAGTTGATAACAAAAACTTGAAAGGCAGTCTTAAGAAAGACGATAAAAAACCTGCCAAAAAGAAATAAGGTTTTACCTTTTAGAACTTATCCAATCTGAGCCACCGAATTTCGGTGGCTTTGTTTTTTTCTATGCGCTTACATCAATTTATCTTAAATTTGCAGCATAAACTGATATCTCAATGCAAATTCGTCTTAGTCTGCTGTTTTTGTTACTAACAATCTATCCATCAGAGTTCCTTTCTGCTCAAACAGATTCTCTTGGTGTAGATTCCAGTTATACCGAGTCGGAAGACGAAAGAAATAAGCCATTGGGTGATACCACCTCAGTGTATCGCTATAGTTTCTCAGACAATAGTCCAAAACCAATAGATAGCACCTTAAATGACTTTGAAAACCCAAATCCCGCTTGGAGGGCACGAATGCCCTATCAGTCAGATCTGGGACATTTGGGCACTGCAGTTTTTTCACTGTTGTGGCAAAGTAGTCCAAAAGCAGGCTTTAGAACTGGTATGGATATGTTTTCATACCTCAGATTAAAACCTGAAGATATTCCAATTTATAAAATTGGAGGCAATAAACCTTTTACAGATCTGTATTACAGCCAGATAAATTTACAAAATGTACAACTAAGGGCAAATTTTGCACACCAGATTTTGCCAAGCCTTTATTATGGTATTCACTATTCCATTCTCAATTACAACGGCTATTTCAAAGGACAGAGAAGCAGACATCAGGATGTCGCTTTGAATTTTCGATACTTTAAAAAAAGATATGAGGCCAATTTTAGTTTTGTTAACAATGTCAACAACCAAAGTGAGAATGGTGGGGTAGTGGTACAAAGCTTAAGCCTGACCGATCCGCTCTTTCTTATCAATCAGGATGTACAACTGAATGCTCAGAACAATGGAAGCCCCAAGCATGAAAACGCTCATCAAACAGTTTCTCTAAGGCATTATCTCTACAATGAAGAAAACGCTGCAAAATCGGCCTTTGGTCATCATTTTAGATTCGAAAACAATTCTTATAAGTTTTTTGATAAAAACCCCGCCAACGATTCTGCTTACTATGGCCCTTTTCAAACCAATAACAGAGGGATCAGGCATTATCTTCGCCATCGTTTAATTGAAAATGAATTGAATTGGCAAAGCGCTTTATTTGGTTCGCTAAAAAACAGCCCACTCCTAATCAAGTTAGCTTTAATACATAGTTTCCATCAGGTATATCAACAGCCTAGCGAATTTAATGTAAACAATTTTGCACTTTCATTGAATCTTTCTGAAAACACAGAAAATAATTTAAACTACGCGGCAGATCTAAAAATAATGAACAGTCGCCTTGGAGTAGATTTTTGGCTACAGGGGGCACTGTCCTATGCTATTAAAGATTATTTTAGAGTGGGTGGAAAATTACTCTACCAACAATACGAACCAGAACAGACTGCCAGACAATTTTACCTCTCAGGAGTTAATATCTGGAATAATACGAATAGTCTGAAACAAACTCAGGAGCTTAGTTTGAATGCTTACATCGCCTGGCCTAAATTTTGGGGAAAGTTTGAGATTAACAACCATACCATCTCTCGTAGCGTTTATTTTGATACAACTGCTCAGCTAGCTCAAATGCAGGGTTCGGCGAATATTGTGCAGCTCATGTTGAGGCAGGATTTACATATTTGGAAATTTCATTTAGAAAATGAGGCAATTTGGCAGACTGTTCTTTCTGGTAAAGAGGTTTTTAGACTACCAGAACTTATATTAAGACATAAATTCTATTTCGAATCTAAGGTGTTAAAAACAGTAAAACTTAGAACTGGTATAGCTCTTAGATATATGACTTCCTTTTATACCAATGCATATTTCCCGATATTAGGTGCTTTTTATCTGCAAAATGAACAACTAATGAATTTTTATCCTCAGGCAGATATTTTTGTTTCGGCCAAAATTTGGCAGCTGCGCTTTTTTGTGAATGCAGAAAATCTGACCTATTATTTAAATGGTTGGCAAAATTATTATAACGCACCATACTACCCAACCCCAAATTGGTTTGTTCGATTTGGTGTTTCATGGCAATTGTTTGACTAATAGTTTTTAGATTATTATGCAAAATACTAGAAGGGACTTTATTAAACTCATGTCGGCCATAAGCCTTGGTTTTAGCGGACTGAGGACTTTTGCACAAAATGAAAAAAGCAATAATTTTCATTTTAACAATGGTTTTGGTCCGCTCAAAGATTTTGATGAACTTATGCGTCTCCCTGCAGGTTTTTCATACAAAGTAATTGCCCGAAAAGGGGATAAGATGAACGACGGCCTCTTTTTGCCAGGAAGGCCCGATGGAATGGGAACATTCAGTACAGCAAAAGGCAAACTTATTCTCATAAGAAATCATGAAAATAGTGCCATTAACACAGAGGAAAGTGCATTTGGTGAACAAAATAAATTGCTGAGCAAAATAAAAAAAGAGAAATTTTTCGATTACGGATTCGGAAAAACACCCCATCTGGGAGGAACAACCACTACAGTGTATAATGAATCAACGCAAAAGGTTGAAAATGTATTTATGAGTCTGGCAGGTACCTCGCGCAATTGCGCTGGTGGCATCACTCCCTGGGGCTCCTGGATTACCTGTGAAGAAGATTTTCTAAATAAGAACGAAAACAATGAAGATGGGCATGGCTATAATTTTGAGGTGCCTGCAACTGAGAAAATAAAACTCAAATACCCTGTACCATTAAGGGCAATGGGCAAATTCAATCATGAAGCTGTATGCATTGATCCTAAAACTGGCATAGTGTATCAAACTGAAGACCGACACGAAGGGCTTATTTACAGGTTTATTCCAAAAGTAAAGGGTAAATTGCACGAAGGCGGTAAGTTACAGGCATTGGCCTTCGTTTGGAAAAAATCTATGGATACCCGCCACTGGGAACAACCCGACACCTTAATTCCCGGAACAAAATATGCTGTAAAATGGATTGACTTGCAAGGCATAGATAGCGAGGTGGATGATCTCAGATTGCGTGGTTTTGAGATTGGCGCTGCCTGCTTCGCCAGGGGAGAGGGCATGTGGTTTGGCAATTCTGAATTGTATTTTGCCTGTACAAATGGTGGTGCAAGGAAATTAGGTCAAATCTTCAGATATATCCCAAGCCCCTTCGAAGGTAGTGAAAAAGAAAAAGAAGCGGCCTATTATCCAAGATTAGAACTTTTTGCAGAGCCAAATAATTCGGAATTGCTTAGATATGCTGATAATCTTACCGTGGGGCCCTGGGGAGATGTAGTTTTTTGCGAAGACAATAAAAAACCTAGAATTATGGGTATAACGCCCAGCGGACAGTATTATCCCATAGCAGAAAACATCGGTCATGCTTCTGAGTTTGCAGGAGTTTGCTTTTCTCCATCAGGCAAAACACTTTTTGTAAATATTCAGGAAGCTGGCTTAACGCTCGCAATAACAGGACCCTGGCAAAAAAGAAAACAATCATGACGGCAGTAGATTTCTTGTCAAGATATGATATAGATTTTGCCCATTCACTCGATCAGAAAGGTCTGGGTACAGTTTATACTGCTTTTGAAAAAGAAAGCGGCATTCAATATGCTATTAAAGTGATAGAATTACATCCGCTTTTTGATAAAGGTGAATTGTTGGAACGCTATAATTTTGCAGCATCATTGTCTCATCCTTCGCTCTTGGAATATAAGGAATGCAGGCGCTTTCCCAACGAAGAAAGCGTTCAGCATTTTGTCATCATGCCATATGTCAAAGAGGGAACTTTGGCAGATAATATGGAAGAGCTGGGATTTGAGGAAAAATGTGAAATTTTAGAAAAAGTGCTGCAGGGCTTAGCATATCTTCACGAAAATAATTCGAGCTGGCAGCTACTCCGTTCCGATCATATTTTGTTAGCTAATTCAGAAAATGGGATCGACCCCAAATTTATTAACTATGGCGCAAGGGAACTTTTAAATAAAGCCTTTTTTACAAATTATGAATACCTGGCCCCCGAACAACTTATAGAACAAACTGAAACTTACAATAGTACAGCTACCGACATCTGGGCCTTTGCTGTGCTTGCTTTTGAAATGTTTACAGGCGTATTACCATTTGGGCGCAAAAGCGTTCAAAATCCAAATAAGAAAATCATGGATCGGATAATACAGAACGAGGTATCACAGCTTTTTGACAAAATTCCAAGCACTTATACAGAGATAATAAAAAGTTGTTTAGTGGCCGATATCGATGCAAGACCAACAGCTGTTCAAATTTTAGAAACCTTAAAACAAGAAAAACCATCAAGGCCAACAAGCAAGCAAAAAGAAAGCGGAATTTTGCAAACGCTTGAAAAAATGGGCGAAAGCCATAGCCCAGAAACAGAGGAAAAGGGCATTCTGCCTTTTTTAAATA
>CANETR010000030.1 GCA_947441325.1 Saprospiraceae bacterium | reverse complement strand
CTGCGTCCAAGTCCATCGAAAAGTTCGATTTCATAATCACCATTAAACAATTCAATATTAAGCTCGTTCTTAGCAGGATTTGGATAAAACTTAACTTCTAAATCGTTGGCGACAGTTAAATTAGCGCTAATATTCTGAACAGTTTCATTCAATTCAAAACTGCAGCCATTGGCATCAGTTACAGTAAGATAATAAACACCCGAAGTCAATCCGCTGATGTCCTCAGCAACTGCTGTAAACCCATTCGGGCCTGTCCATTGATAGCTGTAAGGGGCAGCGCCACCGCTGACTGAAAGATCAATAGCATTGTTGTTATTCACTTGGGCCGATGCTGAAAGATCTGAAACAACCGTTACGGTAAAGGAACAGAATGACTGATTACCGCTAGAATCGAAACTATTGTAGTTTACTAATGTTGAGCCAACTGGAAAAGCCGCGCCAATTACAAAATTTGAAGTCAAAAGCGGATTTGGATCACAATTGTCAATCACTACAGGCAATGTCCAACTTGTATTAGCTGTACAGCCAGTATTGTTTACATTGATACTAATATTATTAGGACATTGAATCTGTGGTGCTTCAACATCAAGAACTGTTACAAGCTGAATGTCAGATTTTGTATTACCGTTTTCATCGCTAGCAGTCCATATTACTGTATTTATTCCGACTGTGAATTGTCCAGCATCGTTTACAATTGAACGAATTGCGCAATTGTCGCTGGCCTGAGCATTGCCCAATTGAACATTGCTTACTATGCAGCTGCCACTGTCTGCGTTCACAATAATATCGGCAGGTGCAATGATGGCTGGGGGCGTTGCATCGGTACTTGGAATGTAAACAGAGTCTATTACCACACAACCATTCATGTGGGTGATTCGCACACTGTTCCATCCGCCGCTAAGCGTATAATTTGGTTTTGTTGTAACCCCATTTTCCCAAAGGAAGGTACAGGTGCTGAACATACATTGGCAACCACTCGATGAAAGCGTTGCAGCGCCATTTGTATCTGCAAAGCAGGCAACAGGAGTGATTCCTCCATAACTAATGATGAAAGGATCGTTCAGGTAGAATGTGATATCTTCGTAACAGCCATTGCTGTCAACTGCTCTTAGCTGATAAACTCCGGCACTAAGACCTGTGATATTCTGCGTGGTTTTATTATTCGACCAGCTAAAGGTATGTGAGAGTGAAGCGTTGGTCAAATTGAGTGTGATATTGCCATCGCTGTGTCCATTACAGCTTGGATTTGCCTGTGGCGCAGAGGCTACAACTGCTCCTGTTCCGCAAGGTTGGGGGCTATAATTATAGATGCCATTATTTTTGTTGCCCATGTAAGAGCCCCAGGCTATTCCTGCCAAAGGTTCTGCAATGTTCAGATTCATTCTGTTCAGATAAATACCTTTCCATCCCGAGGGGTCAAGACTATCTTTTTTAACTACATAAATCAAATCGAGATTGCTGTCATTGTCAATGTCTTCGATAAGTGGGGTAGAGGCCAGGTTTAATCCTGTTTGTAGGCTAGTGAGTGCCGAGGTCTGTCCATTTACAAAATCGAAGGAATAAAGCTGATGACGGAATCTTCCATTGTCGAGGACGCTAATAGATGCCAAAACTTCATCACGGCCGTCATCATTCAGGTCGATGGCATTGCCTGAACCAAAATGAAGATTTCCAATACTGTCTCTGAAAACAATATTGCCATTCTCGCCATCAATCATCACCTGGTAAAAATCGCTGTAACCGCCACCGGTAGAGCCTTTAAATAGTACAGCAAATACATCGGGTACCGTGCTACCAGTGAAATTGCCTATAACTGGTGCGGCGCTCGATTCACATCCTGCAAAGTTTGCAGTCCATTGCAGCGAAAAATCGGAACCTTTAATTCTGGAAATTTTACCTCCAAAGCTTTGAACAATAATGTCATAGGTTCCATTCAGATTTTTATAAATCGAAGCAGGAGCAATGTATCCAATTTGGCTATCGTGCAAGAGTTCAACAGAATTTTGCAGTGAATTTCCTAAAAGGTCGCTCAAAGGACAAGCCCAAAAACTACCACCTAGGGTTTCTCCCCCTGTACCGTAAAGTATCCAAAGATTGCCATCGTTTTTGATGTTAGCAACAATTGGTGAGCAGTAAATTTCGGCACTATCTGGAACAACTGCTTTTGCGATAAGCGCACCATTCACGGCATTTATCACCATCAGATAACCCTCCGGGCGGCTTGTGTCCCAGGCTGGTGCTGCGTGGTCGCCACCATTCGATACCAAAATGTCGGGAATATTATCTCCACTCACATCGGGGATAAATTGAGGGTTGTAAAAATTATACAAACCGCTGTCGGCCGGATTTACTGGATATGGAAAATAATCCCAAATCAACTGTCCATTGCTGCCGTTAATGCACAACATTTGAGCACTACGACCACTGATGAACACATCACTGATGCCATCATTATTGACATCCTGAAAAATAGCCGATCCGAAGACTTCATTTCTCGACGCTCTTTTCCATAGCAAATTGCCATTAGCGCCGTTGTAGGCCATGATTCCATTATTGCTGAACTGAGCATCGGTGCCGCCACCAATAATGATATCTTTTATACCATCGTTGTTCAGATCGCAAGCCCTTGGTGATGAAAGGGTTGGAATCGAATCGGTAAAATTTTGCCAAATTAGATTTTGAGCAAAGGCTTCACTAGTAAAAATTAGCCCTAAGAGTGCAAAAAGTAAATTTCTCATAAATAGCGTTTATAATTTATCGGTTTCGATGCTGCTCAGATTAAGGTCTTGAGTCGCCTTATTTCGACTTGGCATATTCGTCATAAATGCCAGAACCATCACTCCTGAGAATGCCAAAAATATAATATTCCCACTAAGAAGATAAGCCACTGTAGAAAAAATAGAGGGGCCTTCCAAAAGTGCATATCTGATAATCAATGCGCTGCGGTATGCTTCAAGTTTTATCTCAAAAGAGCTATCGTTTTTAATTTTTCCTAATAACTGCCTGAACATAAAATTTGAAATGAATAAACCCGAGCCAACAAGAATAGGCACTATGATGTTAAGCATATCATCGGTCTGGCTTTGCGGAGGATTATTAGTCACAATAAAAAACGCAATAGCAATAAAAATTAGCTGTCCTGCAAGCAGGGCAAAAAAGATAATGCTCATTGTTTTTAAAAAGCTGCTTTGCATAAGCTTAAGATTTTGTTTTACCATGTTCAACCCAAATTAGTCGGGACAAATCGTAGCCGACACTTTTTGCGATGTTCAGATATTCAGTTTTGATTGCTTCGGGTATAGTCGTTTCTCGCGATAAAATCCAAAGGTAATCTACATTATCTCCTGCTACCAGGGCATATTTATAGTCTTTATCTAATGCTATTACATTATAACCTCCATAAAAGGGACCAAAAAAAGAAACCTTGAGCATGGCTGTATCGCTACTGCCAACAAATTTTGCCTTGCCTATAGCCTTTTGCCATTTACCTGTTTTGTAATTATAACCGCGGTTTTCCACCCTGATTGTCCCATTGGAGTTCAAAGAATAAGTGGCTGTTGTATTGTTTAGATTTTTTTCAAAACTGAAATCAAAACGGGCGATTTCATACCATTTGCCCAGGTATTTATCTTTATCGAAAGGACTTACAGCCTTGGCAGCATCGGGGATTGAGCTACGGCTGCAGGAGAAAAAACTAAAAAATGTTAGCATCAAAAGTAATTTGTAAATCATGACATGCTGAATATTATGCCCTAAAGTTACAAAAATAAAAACTTTCCGCTATCATAAATTTTATCATCATCTGCCCAGATCTCTCCGCCTTTTTTCATATCGGCAATCATGTCCCAATGAATAGAAGACTGATTTTTGCCCCCGCATTGATAATAGGTCTGTCCAACTGCCATATGAACGGTGCCGCCTATTTTTTCATCATAGAGGATATTTTTTACCGGACGTTGAATTCTGGTATTAGTCCCTATAGCTACTTCTCCAAAATAACGGGCACCTTCGATGGCAAAAATTTTATCTAATAAGGTTTTACCTTTTTTGGCCTCCCATTTTTCAACCTGACCATCTTTCACCCAAAGCGTTATACCCTCAACTTCCTGCCCCTGATACATGGATGGATAGGCAAAATGTATGGTACCGTTTACTGTATCTTCGATAGGTGCGGTGTAAACCTCTCCCGAAGGCATATTGGTTTTACCGTCGGAGTTGATCCAGATGCGGTCCTTCACCCTGAAGCTGATATCGATGTTTTCGCCTTTGTATCTAATTTTGTCTTTGGTATTTAATACATCTACAATCTTCTGCTGAGAACGGCTTACTTTGCGCCATTCTTCAGCTGGATTTTCCTCATAAAGGCAGCAGGCATTGAAAATAAAATCTGAAAATTCTTCGAGCGTCATGCCGGCATTCTGCGCATGTGCTATGGTAGGATACTCGCAAAGATTTCGTTTTAATTCAAATTTGCCGGTCCGTTCTGAATACAATTTACTGTATGGAGCTCTCGCCTTTGTGTAAAGCTGTTGTCTGTCACCTGAAGCGCTTTTGGGACTAATGCTGTAAAATGGCGCTCGAATATGAATATAGGCATCGAAATCCTGCATAGCCATGGCATAGTAGGGGTCTACAAATTGCAGATGCGCATCGCTGCCTTCTTCCAAAGTTATCAATCCCTGATCTCTGAAATCGAGCGAAACCAATGCGATGCCTCCTGCCTTGAGCGCTGCCCTATAAACTTCTCTTACTAAGGGCTCTGCCAAGGTACTGGAATTGATATAAAGCTTTTGACCCGGCTCTAGGCTTACACAGTAGTTGACCAAGAGGTCGGCATATTTTTCAAGAATATTCATCATTGATAATTTAATCCCAATAATTTAGAAACCCTCTTTAAGACTTACGGTTCTGTTGAAAACCAATTTTTCTGAGCTACTGTCTTTGTCGAGACAAAAATAACCAATGCGCATAAATTGGAAACGGTCGTCTGCAGATGCATTTTTAAGAAATGGTTCCGTATAAGCCGTTGAAACAACTTCTAAAGATGTTGGATTCAAATCATCGAGGTAGTTGCAATCTGCACCTGGTTCTGCCTTAGAAAAAAGACGGTCGTATAGTCTCACTTCAACAGGAAGGGCCTCAGTTGCAGAAACCCAATGCAGGGTACCTTTTACTTTTAGTCCACTTGTATCTGAGCCACTTCGGCTGTTTTCTATATAGCTGCAATGCACTTCTGTGACATTGCCTTCAGCGTCAGTCAGATAATTGTCGCATTGTATGATGTAGGCACCTTTTAATCTTACCATTTGACCGGGAGCGAGGCGGAAATATTTCTTAGGTGGATCGATCATAAAGTCATCCTGCTCTATGTAAATTTCGCGGCCAAAAGGCATAATATGACTGCCACTGCCCTCCATCTCAGGGTTATTTTCAACCTGCATCTCTTCTGTTTTACCCTCAGGAATATTGGTAATAATGACTTTGAGTGGCTGTAAAACACACATGGCTCTTGTGGCTACCTTGTTCAAATCTTCGCGCAGACAGAATTCCAGCAAATTGATTTCAATCTGTTGCTCACGTTTTGATACACCTGCTTTTTCTATGAAGTTTCTAATGGAAGCCGGCGTATAACCTCTTCGGCGCATAGCTGTAATGGTTGGCATACGGGGATCGTCCCAGCCTGTCACAAAGCCCTTTTCAACCAGTTCTTTCAGTTTGCGTTTTGAGGTGATGGTGTAATTAAGGTTCAACCTTGAAAATTCAATCTGTTGAGGCGCATATATGCCCAATTTTTCGATACACCAATCGTACAAAGCGCGATGTGGTTCAAACTCGAGGGTACAAAGCGAATGGGTAATACCTTCGATGGAGTCGGATTGGCCATGTGCCCAATCATACATCGGATAGATGTTCCATTTGTCGCCTGTGCGATGATGCGCCATTTTTTTGATTCGATAAAGAATAGGGTCACGAAGTAACCAGTTGTCGGCGTTCATGTCTATTTTTGCTCTAAGCACGCAGGTTCCTTCCTCATAGGCGCCGGTACGCATTTTTTCAAAATCCGAAAGGTTGTCTTCCACACTTCTTCCACGATATTTGCTCGCTTTTGCTGCCCTTTTCTCCATATCCATTTCCTCGGCACTGGAAAAATCGACATAGGCATCGCCCTGATTGATGAGCTGAACGGCATAGTCATAGAGCTGCTGAAAGTAATCGGAAGCATAATATGGTTCTGAATCCCACTGAAATCCCAACCACTGAACATCGCGTTTGATGCCGTCCACAAATTCTGTCTCTTCAGTATCTGGATTGGTGTCATCGAAACGCAGATTTGTTTTGCCACCAAATTTTTGGGCAATGCCGAAATTTACACAAATTGCTTTGGCATGACCTATGTGCAGATAGCCATTTGGCTCGGGCGGAAATCGGGTATGCACTTTTGCACCGAAACGGCCATTATTGTTATGCTCTACAATCATTTCCTCAATAAAATTGAGTTTTTCTTTTTTCTCTTCGTTTGATGTATTTTCGGACATAATATTTTGAATTTGAAAATGTGCTAATTTGAAAATTTGATAATTTGAAAATTTGATAATTTGAAAATTTGATAATGTTAATGTAAAGGTCTAGCGTCTAATAGTCTGAAGTTTTATGTCTAAAACATTAAACGTTTTCCAGAAAATTCATAACATCGAGCAATGATTCCTCCGGAATTTCCTCCATAGGAATATGCCCAACCTGAGGATAAATTTTTAATGTTGAATTAATGAGCATAGAGTGAAACCTGTAGGCATTGTGCACCGGAATCCACATATCTTCACGTCCCCAGAGAATAAGTGTTTTGTTTGTAATGTGGTTTAGTGCAGCTGTATTATCGGAAACGGGTTGGTTGACTAATTTCAAAAAAGCATCTGGGTTGCCTTCTCGGGTAAAAAGTTCATAGTATCTTGTAATAAGCTGTTCTGTTACCTTGCTTTGGTCGAAATAAACCTGTCGGATAAATTGTTCCATAATTTGTGGACGAACCACATACTTAATAATTCTACCAAAAACAGGAGTCATAGCCAATTTAAATGGTAGCGGAACATTCTCTTCTTCCAAAAACCCTGCAGAGTCTCTCAGCACAAGTCTATCTACTTTTTGAGGATAACGGTAAGTAAATTCCCAAGCCAGCCAGCCACCCAGAGAGTTGCCCACAATATGGCACTTTTCTATTTTCAGAATATTCAAAAAAGTTTTTAGTACCCTGATGTGGTTTTCCATTGAATAGTCATTGGCATCATTAGGACCAGTAAGACCAAAACCCATCAAATCGAGCCTTATTACACGATAGTGTTTCTTTAATTGTTTATTCCAATCGTTAAAAGTATGCAACGAAGAAAATGCACCGTGAAGCAGAAGCAGAACCTCGCCTTCGCCCTCATCACGATAATGAATCATCATATTGTCAATTACCAAAAAACGCGATGCGTCGGTAGTATATTTAAACAAAAGATCCTTAAGCAGCATACTTCATCATGAATAACTAAACTCTAAGCAAATTTCTTTGAAGATTTTATTTCTCATCAAAAAAGTCCTTATTTTACATTCAAAATTAAGCTGACAGCAACCGAAAACTGTTTGAGAATACTGATTTTCAGTGCAACAGTGGTCGAAAAAGCAAATTTGCCAATTTTGAATTGCGATATTACAAAAAACTTTTGGAACATGAACAGTTCCTCATCAAAAAACTGAGCCTTTATGAACAAATCAGTAACTATTGTTTCGTACAATGTAAATGGTATTAGAGCTGCCATGAAAAAAGGATGGGCCGAATGGGTCTTGACTAATAAGTTTGATATAGTGGGCATACAGGAAGCTAAGGCTTATCAGGAGCAAGTAGATTTTCAACTGCTGAGCGATGCAGGTTACCATATTTACTGGCATCCGGCTCAAAAAGCAGGCTATAGCGGAGTAGCAGTTTTTTCAAAACTGAAAGCCGATAATGTAGTGGAAGGCATGGGCAATCCAAAATTTGACTACGAAGGTCGTGTGCTGCGCCTCGATTTTGGCGACTGGACCCTCCTCAACTGTTACTTCCCTTCAGGAACCTCCGGCGATGAACGCCAGAATGTAAAATATGAATTTCTCGATGCCTTTTATGACTGGCTTTTTGAACTAAAAAAAGTGCGTCCTAACCTTATTATTCAGGGTGACCTCAACATTGCGCACGAAGATATAGACATTCACGACCCAAAAGGAAACAAAAAAAGCTCCGGCTTCCTTCCCGAAGAGCGTGCCTGGATGAGTAAATTTTTCGATAATGCCGGCTTTGTCGATAGTTTCAGAATGATAAATCCCGATTTGCAAAAATACAGCTGGTGGAGTATGCGTTCAGCTACGGCAAGAAAGGAAAATAAGGGTTGGAGAATCGACTATCAGGCTGTCTCAAATCCTGTCAAAGACAGAGTTTTGGCTGCTAATCTATTGAACGATGCAGTGCATTCCGATCATTGTCCCTGCATGTTGGAGTGGAAAATTTAATAAAAATCAGAAATCAGTCTCGTCTTTAGGACGAGAAGAAATTAGAATAAAAAGTGCGGTCGATATTATCTTCCGCACTTTTATATTTCTGTAATATTCTGTTTTATCCATACGCTCAGCTCTTCTAAAGTTCTTTTGCTTTCGGCAACTTCAAAGACGAGTTTTTCGAGGATGGTATTTGTGTCTGATACTTTTGAAACCTCGGGTGTGTTTAGCACAATCTCTAATGGGTCCTTCAACTGAAACCCGTTTTTGTTTATAAAGATATGTAAGTAAAGTAATCCTGTTCTCTTGTTTCCATCGCTGAATATGTGATTTTCAGTAATGTTAAAAAGATATATAGCAGCCTTTGATTCGATAGTTGGATACATTACTTCTTCAAAGAGAACACCCTGTCCCACGATTTCAACTAAATAAACTAGAGCAGGTTCATTTAAAAAGGTTGAAAGGAACTAAGTAATTGCCACCATATCTTTCAATAACCAGTTTGTTAAGATAAATAATATCTTTTTTGTCAAGGTAATTCATGAAAACTAAGACAAGGCTTTATACACTTCTCCAAATCGTTTAAAGTTTTCCGCTCTGATTATTTGGATCTGTTGTTTTTTAATTTCTAATGAGCTCAGGTATGCTACTTCGGCATCTAAAATATTGTTGCTAGCCTCATGTAATGATTCCTTAATTATTTCTTTCAATTGACCTGGATCATGCTCTGCCAGATAGCGCAGCTGCTCGATGAGTTGTTTTTTGTTGATTCTCATAATTTCTATTTTTTTCAATCAATTATCCAAAACCTATATATCTCTAATTTAGTTTCTTTTTCCTTAAATTATTTTAGTTCTTTTCAATAATATTTGATTATCATAGGTGTATTGGCACTTTTGTTGTAATGTCATAGCTTTCACTTCTGATTGCTTTCCAAAAATTATATATTTTTACCTATGTTAGTTCAAGCCAAAAAAGCACTGGCCAAATTTCCCTTTTTTGCATTAATTCTGACGGCTTTCAATTCCAATGCTCAAGAGCAGGCGCTTCCCTTTCATGTGCAACTTTTTCCCTTTACAGATGTGCACATGCATGCCTCACTCAAGCCTTTCAATTCGAGAAATGTAGCAAAATACAACATGTGGGAGCAGATTGACCATAACTGCGATGGCAGAATATCTAACCTTTTTCTTAATGGGTCGAAAGAAGTACCAAAGACATCGCAGGCACATCTCGAAGGTCTAATAAAAGGTAATGTCAAACTCGCTTATCTCTCTTTGACTCCTCTTGAAAAAGAGATGATGGATGCTAAACTCCTGAATGAACAGAGAAAAGGCTTATCGACAATGGCCTGTGTGAGTGGGGTAGAAAATTGCAGGGTTGTTGGCAAAGATGAACTGATAAATTATTACGATGATTTTGTTCAGAACATCAAATACGTGCAGGATGGGGAAAATCTGCCATACTACCTTGCCGGAAAATCTTATACCTACGAAGTTGCCAGAAATGGCAATCATTTGCGCGAGCTCATGAAGGATCCTTTAAAAATTGCTTTGGTGCTCAACATTGAAGGGGGCCATACCTTGGGCCATTCACTCGATCCGGTTGATGTTTCAAATACAGAAGCATATCATAAATTCTATCTCAGTAATGTTGATCGGCTAAAAGGGATTTTACCAATAAAAGAGGGGAGTAGCGAATATTTAGAATATCCCGTGCTTGCTATCAATCTCAATCATTTTTTCTGGAATGGTCTATGTGGTCAGGCCCGAACATTCAGCGGATTGCAGTCCTTTATTTTTGGTGCAGGTAAGGGAGTTGACGAAGGGATGAGCCCGCTTGGTGAAAAAGCAGTAGCACGTTTGCTGGACAAAAGTGAGGGACGCCGAGTGTTAGTCGAT
>CANETR010000029.1 GCA_947441325.1 Saprospiraceae bacterium | reverse complement strand
TAGATGTTCTGACCAATTTTGGGGCAAGCATTATCCCTAACAGTTACTGTAAATGTTTTTAATCCTGCGCTGGATGGAGTGAAACAAAAAGTAGATCTGACGGAATCGTTGCTGATGCGTTGCGTAGTAAATGTTGCGCCGGCTACGCTATTGTTCCATGCTGCAAACACAGAATCGGCAGCATTGGTATCGTAGGCAATCATATCGAAGCATACAGGGTTGTTGCTGACGCAGAAATTATAATCATAATTTGCCTGTTGAGCAGTTCCTGCCAGGTTTAAGGCACTAAGTCTAGGCAGTGAATTTGTGCAATTGAGCACCTGAATGAGCGCAACTCTGGTTTGCTCGGCAATTTTAACACCATTTCTGTATTCATCAACCCTTACGCATAGAACTGCTGTTTGAACCGCAGTTGGGGTAAAAGAAAGCTGGCCAGTTCTTGTATCGAAACTCAAGCCAGTGGCAGTAAGTGGATTTGTACCACTAAAAGGAGCATTGTATGAAGCAGATGTACCTGAGCTAGTCTGACAATTGACTAAAGCATACACCAAGGAATCGGCATCGGCATCATTTGCCGCAAAACTATACTGAAATGGCTGATTGTTACAGGCAGAAAGATTTGGATTATTTTGAAAACGGCTCGAGTTGTTACAGGACGCCAACGTATTATCAATAATCATCTCGGTAAATATACTCTGCGAAAATGGATTGAAAAGACTTGTAATTGAACCTAACCAGCAACAATGGCTATATGAAACTTTAATATTGTTGCAACCAGCAGGGAAGGTCACTACAGCTTGATAAACCCATTTATCAACACCGTTGAAACTTCCTCCGCTACAGTTTGAAAGCGAAGTTGGACAAAGATTGCTCACATCCTGAGGAAAGCCTGAAACTAAACTAAGACTTTGAGTCGAGGGGGTTCCGCATCGGTTGATACTAACATTTTGAGTAACACCAGGGGTAATACCCTGACAATCGCGGTAGATTACAAGAGAGATTCTATATTGGTTTGCACCTACACAGTCATAATACATTTCGACACCCATAAGGTGCGATGCGCTCAAATTTTGCAGACAAAGGAAGTAAAATGCCAACAAAAATATTGTCTGCCTAATGTTGATTAATCTGAATGGGAAAAAATTCTTTGGCATATCGTTCATTTTAATTTAGTTTCAAAAGTTATTGGTTACTTGATATTATTTCACAATACAAATGTAGAAAGTAAAAACAATCAAAAAAATACCATTTTTTAAACAATCTAATTTTTTTTAAATACATTTATCTTTAGAAATCCTTTTTAAAAGGCATTTTCCTATTTTTTTTCTAATTTTATAATAATTCAGTTCAAATATTCAAAATGCTAGATTCAAAAATAATTTCCATTCTTAGGAAACTTAACAGCAGGGAACGCAACAGATTCAGAGAATATGTTCATTCTTCGTTTTTTAATAAGCATAAAGGTCTAGTAAAACTCTGTGATTACATTTTTGAATATTCTCCCTCATTCCAACACGAGCATTTAGCACAAAAATCTGCTTTTGAGGCCATTTTTCCAGATGAAAAATATTCTGAACAACATATTTATACATTAGTATCTAATTTGTTGGAACTAATGAATGCTTTTTTGTCTCAATTAGAATTTGAAGAAAACCAAATGGAACAGAAAAGATACAGTTTATTTGCCTTAAGAAAAAGACAAGAATCAAAACAATGGCATTCTGTAAAAAAACAGTACGAAATAATTAGTTTAAAAAAATTAAAAAAAGACGCTGCTTCTATTCTTGAATCAAAAATGTTTCATGATGAACTCAATGCAGAATTTATTTCGAAGCAATTAAGAGAGGAAGACCAAAACCTTCAGCAGAGTAGCGATTTGCTTGATTCTTATTATTTTGCAGAAAAACTTAGGCTTGCCTGTGACATAAAAAGTAGAAATCTTGTGATTAAGGCAAATTACAATAGTTTTGAATTGGATTCAATTATTGAAATTATTGATAGGAATTATGACAAATTTATGCGTATTCCAGCAATTGAAGTTTATAGAAACATATTGCATTTCTTTGATGAAGATAAAGACATAGCATATGACAAAATATTAAATACTATCAAATCAAATATCAGCTATTTTTCTGAGGCAGAAATCAAAACTCAATTTGACTATGCTATAAATTTTGTCATTAGGATGCTAAATAAAGGGGAAGCCAAATGGTATAGAGAATTTTTAGAATTGCATCGTTATCTATTAAAAAATGAAATTCTACTTAGTGATGGCAAATTGCCAGAGTGGGATTTTAAAAATATTGTTACGGTAGCTTTGAGAGCGAATGAAACGGATTGGGTTGAAGCATTCATAAATGAATACAAAAACTGGCTGCCTGAAAATGTAAGAGAAAATGCATACGTGTACAATATGGCAGCTTTTTGCATGGAAGCCGGTCGCTATAGGGAATCAATGCAGCTGTTACAGAAAGTTGATTTTACAGACGAATCCTATCAGCTTGGCGCGAAAATAATTTTACTTAAAAGTTACTATGAATTGGGCGAATACGAGGCTGGCATTAACCTGATTCGGACTTTTAAAAGATTGGTAGAAAGAAGTAAAACACTTTCCGCTTTCAGACAAAAAAGCAATTTGAATATGCTAAAAGTTGCCGCAAGGCTGTTCAAATTTCAATTTGAATTTGAATATGTCGGAACTGCAAAAATTCGAAGAATAAAAAAGTTAATTAAAACTGATCTCGATACACTTGAGCCTGTTGCTAACCATGAGTGGCTGAGCGAAAAATTTGCAGAAATATGTAATTAAAGAATGACTTACAATTGACTCTTCAAGGCTGCCCTTTTATTATTTGCAGCTTTAAATGAAGATGCCTTATTTGTTTTTCGATTCTGCAAACCAAGTTTTATAAAGTCAAAAGCCTGCAAGGCTACAACAAAGAGCAGGGATAAAGCTATGGATCTGTATCTTACAATGGTTCCTACATTGCTTACCAATAAACCAACAAGTAAAAGATTGCTTGCCGCATAGAAGAATATGAAATAGCTGAGCGGATTTGCCTTTGATTCTGTTCTTCTGAAAGAAATGCTAAATATGGCAAAAATCCAGAAAACCAAAATTTCCAGTGAAGATATTAGCTGTAAAACATCGTTGCAATCCCAAATAAAGGGCCTAAAACAGACATTTACTATAGACCGTGGTATTTGCATAAAGAAGTCACTCCAAGTTGCTACGAGTGGTTGAACTCCCTGAATTGATGAATTTCCCATTTCGTTGAGAAACTCAGCCTGCCTTTCGGCTAAGATATTTAACAGCGGATAGAGCCCAAAAAATTCGAGTGAAAAGAGAAACAAAGCAAAAATCGAATACACCGCCAGAAATTTATAAAGAGGCGCACTTTTATTATCATTTACAGACCAAGCCATTGCCAGAATGCCAGGCACAATTAGAGGAATTAAATAATACCTGAACACTGCAATGACCAAGATTCCGGCAAACATTTCCAAGTTTGCAATTTTTTTAAAAAGATAGAGCTTTCTCAACCCCAAAAGCAGCAAACTAATGCCAAGATATACCCAAACATCTTTGTGAAGCCCTGCTGTCCAAAACAAAACGGAAGGCATAAAAAAACATGCAAAAATTAAAAAATTTTTGGGCAGATGTATTGTATCAGAAAGTGCCCTGTAAATGTTGAGGCTACCCAGTAGTGCTATAAATGCTACAAATACTATATGTACATTGTAATATCCAAATGAAAAAAACTGTGGTATGGCGTGTAAATGAGAAAGCAGGTAAGTTCCATAGTCTTTTTGGATATAAGCCCAATCGGGGTAAATATACACTGAAGCAGATGGGATGTCAGGGTTCATAAATAACCATGACTTTAAATAATATAATGGATACTGAAAAAAAGTATTTGCAATTTGATCGGAGGCTAAATAATACTCCATTGTATCCCCACCAATTAAATAGTTTCTATGCAAATATCCATATAATATACCTGCCGTTAACTTTATTAAAAAGGCAATACAGATAAAAGAAGCTGACAGGCCTTTTACCTTGAAAAAACCTATTCGTGCTATTATAAAGCAAAAAATAATACTGTAAAATATTATAATTAAGATTTGGAGCATTGCTGACAAGTTCCTATTAATTTATTTCGTTTTTACCGCTTAAAAATGGAACAAAGCGAAATTTATCAAATTTTTCATACTTGAATTCATCTTCTGTTAACTTTGTTACGCGGGTCATAATTTGAAAATTTGAATCACCCAATGGCAAAACCATCATTCCTCCAATTGACAATTGTTTTAAAAGCAATTGTGGTATTTCAGTTGCTGCGCAGGTTAAAAGTATTCTGTCGAATGGTGCAAATTCACCTAAACCCTTGTTCCCATCTCCAAAATAACAGCGAACATTTAAAAGACCAAGTGAGTCAATGATTTTTTTTGCTTTTTGATACAATAGCTCATGTCTTTCAACCGTGTAAACTCTAGCGCCCATTATTCCAAGAATAGCTGCCTGATATCCGGAACCAGTTCCAATTTCAAGAATTTTAATTCTTTTCTTAGGCATTAGGAGTTCAGTCTGATAGGCTACAGTATAGGGTTGAGAAATAGTTTGGCCCTCATCAATAGGCATTGCCTGATCTTCATATGCCTTTTCTTCGAATGCTTTATCCAAAAAAAAATGCCTGGGAATCAGATTGATAGCCTCAAGAACTGTTTCATCTTTAATTCCTTTAGATTTCAGTGTTTCAACCAAACGCTTTCTTAGCCCTTTATGCCTAAAAGTATCTTCCATTAGCAAAGTATTTCGAAAGGCAAATATAACTAATTTTTATAAAAATAAAGAACCGCAATGAATAGTTCATTAACGGTTCTAAAATTACAAATATTATATTTTCACTTTTAATTAGGTGAAAGCAGTCTGAGAATTTTTGTATTTGACACCCGATTCCGTTGTTCGAAATAGGATTGTTGAGCAGGTTTTAGGTTATCTCTTCCTTTTGTAATAATAGTTGAAAATCCATTTATACTTCTTTGAAAAATAACCTTATCGGGCATAGTGAGGTCTTCCCTCTGTTCGAAAACAATATTTTCTGTATCGTATGAAACTAGCATGTAGAGCAATGCTTTTTTGTAATCATCTACAGGCATTTTCAAGAAAACCTGATTCAATTTTTGGTCGAAATATATGGTGAGACGCTCTTCAAAAATTTTATTATTGTCTTTAATTTTAGTTCCCAAACATTCTATGCTGTAAGCGTTAATCCTACGCCAATTTTCGGTTGATTTCCCTCCCTCCTCTTCATGATCAATCCATCTACCCAATATCCATTCAAAAATCTGCATTTTACCCTCCAATCTTTGAGCATTGTCTCTTTTTTGGGCTTTATTTTTCATAACTGGCTTAGTTGAATAAGCCTGTTGCTTGCTTGCAGTAGAATTTAGCTTGGCAATTGTCTCTAAGTTATCATTTTGAATTACTGTGGGGGGATTGGCATAGCTTCGTCCATCAAGCTGATATTCAGATCTATTGACAATATTTGTCATATTTCCTGTACTCTGAACACTACCAAAAAGGTCATTATTTTCTGCTTTGGGCTTTGCTATAAATGATTTATCTTCATCTATAGCGGGTTCTATTGACAGAACAATTAAATCTTCAGAAGATTCATTGATTTCAATTCTATCCAGATTATAGTCCTCTCTTACTTTTCTGGAACGCTTGTTTTCAGAAAGGGCATTTTTGGCAGTTTCAAGAATTTTTTCCTGTTGAATGCGATCTTTGGTTTCAAAAGCATTGTTCTTCTCTGCTTCAGACATTGGCATTGTTTCTTCGCTATCGCTAATAATTACATCTTCTACTGCTACTAATTTTTCAGCAATAGAGCTATCTTTTTTTCCAGGAATTAAATAAGGAATTGAAACAATAAGCAGTAATAGTACAGAGGCTGCAGCCAAATAGGGAATTAGTTTTTTAATCTTTTGCCAATTCGAACTGGGCCTAATCGTTTCTAGCTCGGCCATAGGTTTCGCAGAATCGTTTAGTTTCGATTCGATTCGTTCCCATATAGCTGAAGGAGGCATCTCCTCTAGTTTATGTTGGTTTTTAATAAAGAGTTGTGAGATATCATCCTCTCTACTCATATCGTCTATATTTTTCAAAGTATTGTTTTATTATTGATTGTAAATTTTATTCCAATATTTTATTCTTTAAGAAGTTTCAAATCCACCTGTCCTAACTATTCCAGCTTGCTCAACAAGATCTCTTAATCTTTTCTTGGCCAGGATTAACTGCGATTTGGAGGTATTAATACTAATCTCGAGCAATTCGGCAATTTCTTTATGTTTTAGCCCATCGAGTACATAGAGGTTAAAAACTGTTCTGTAACCGGTTGGCAATTGATCCATTAAATTTAATATCTCATTGGCGGCTAACTCATCTTCAATCGTTACATCAACAGACTGTACCGGGATTTCAGTTATATCAAGGTGTTCATTGAAGCGGTAGTTTTTTCTAATAAACATCAAGGCTTCGTTGACAACGACCTTTCTAATCCAACCTTCGAAGCTGCCTTGACCCGAATAGAGTTCAATTTTTTGAAAAACTTTGCAGAAAGCCTCTACCATTACTTCCTCGGCATTTTCTACTGATTTCACATAGCGGCGACATACTCCAAACATCTTTGCAGCAAATTTTTCATAGAGTGCTTTTTGTGCTCTACGCTCCCCATTGAGACAGCCTTGTATGAGTTCCTGTTCGCTCAAAATGTAAAAAAATTAAAAATTGAATCCATCTATCTTGTACTTATGATGCAAGATTTTAGAATTGTGGTGTGTATCAATTCAAAAAACTTGGCTAAAGTAATAAATATTTTCAAATAGCTTGGACATGTTATGATTTACTGAAAACAAAAAACCCCGGAATTTTATTTCCAGGGCTTTCAAGTAGTTTATTTTGAATTAAATATTTTCTTCATCTTCGGTTTCAATACCCTTTTCCAATTCCTTCTGAATTTTTTCTCTGTTAATGTAAGCCTTGTTCATCATTTCAGAAAACACTTTCAGACTGTTTTTGTCCTTATTTTTCATAGTAAAAATCACTTTAGTTTCCTCTGTATTTGCAACTGCAGTTGAAGAAATCAATTCATTGTACTCTCTCAAAATAGCAATTACTTCTGACATTCTTGGAGCATCTGTTGCGTCGAGTGGCAGATTCTGTAGAGAAGAAATTAGTTGGGTGTAATCGACATGACCGCTTGCCCAGCCCTTTTTCATTTCGGCATAGTGCTTAGATTCAATCGCATCGTCGCCTTTGAATCCTCCATTTTCAATTTTATCAATAACAGAAAGGTCGTTTGAAATGATAAACACATTGTTTTTGACAATACCTTGTACTTCTTTTGTCATTGCGCTCATATATCTGTTACCTGATTTTTTAATTTCGCCAGCGCCCAGTTCTCTTGATGCCTTCATTAGTTTACTAATTATTTCAGGATTGTTCAGGGCAATTGCTACAACGATTTTTTGGTTGTCAGCAGGATTTTTTGCATTTGGGTTTGCATAAGATGCAAAAGCAAATTCACCATCAAAGCCTTTGATAACTTCATCAAGTTTTATTCCCATATTGCCTAGATAAGCATTAACAAAACCATCAACGCTTCTATTTTCCATAACTTTTTTCAGTCCGTTCATATCAAGACCAAACATAGAAATACCTGAAAGATTCTTCTTAGGGAAATAGGCAGAAAAATCGGTATTCATTTTCTTTTTGAAAATCATACCATATTCTTTTTCAATCTGCTCATTCATTTTGTAGCTAATTCCAGCCTGCATTTCACCATTATTAAAATCATAGTACATTGCCATTGTATTACCACTCAGTGCTTCTTCTGTCAGACCAAGAAAGGTAATTTGTTTTAATGTTCTTGACATTTTTTTGTCTGCTTTTACAAGACTGACAAAGGGGTCTGATTGTACCCAAAGGACCATATCATGCTTGGCAATTCTATCTACTTTGAAATTTTTATTTGATGAGATGTTTTTATCTCCATTGTTTTCGAAAACGGCGCTTAACGATTTTTCTACATCTGATTTTGTATTGTAGACAAATACCATTAAATTTTTATCCCAGCCGAGACCAAAAGATAGGCTTTCATCTTTACCAATTACATATTTGAAAGATTTGTCTGATTTTATGTCTTTGAAAGGTGATTCCTTGTCAGCCTTTGCCGATTTTTCAAAAACCGCCTCGAGGTCTTTAATATTTTTTACAGGCATTAAAAAAACAAGACTAAAGTCGTCCTTGCCCTTAGCATCGACATACATACAGAATTGGCTACTCATATCAATCCCAGAGCTCTCGGGATTTTCCAGGATTTTTTTCATCTCATCAGTTTTGGCCTCTTTGAGCATGTCCTGAAACATTTCTGTTTTTTTAAAGTCGGCATAATTGAGCTTTTTCATCATCTGCCCAACATTGATGACTGCTACAGCTGCAGCATTTTCGGGTATCTTTTTCAAAATACCATTAGCACCCGAGAGTGAATTTTTACTTCCGCAGGAAACGGTTAAAAGACTAAACATTGTCAATGCAGTTAACATGAATAATGAAACGCGAATAGTTTTCATGTAAATTGTTAGAATTTTGGTCTTTCAACTAGAACTTGAAAGGCGATTGTTAATAAATGTTTTGGATTAACATAAAAAGGTTATAATTTGCGCAGCAAAGTTACAATTATTTATTTCAATAATTATCCCGTTCGAAAATTTTACAATTTCTTTTAGTATGAATATCAAACAGTTTGCTACTTCAGTTTTAGTTATAGTACTTTTTTATTCATGTTCTGACAGCAAAACAAATGCCAATAAAGAAAACGCTGAAAATGTTTTTGGTAGTGGCTGTTATAATATTGCTAATGACAAGATTGCCGAATTGCTTAATATAGTGGTTGATAAAAATGACATTAGTGGCAGTGGAAAAAGAACCTATTTGGCTTTCAATGAAAATTTTGACTTAAGTATAAGTGGTAAAAAAAATAAAGAAGGCAATTTCGATATTACGATTGTAGCAAAATCGACTATGCAGGGCCGGGAAGATATTTCTGAAACCACCTATGAGACTTGGAGCTTTAAGGAAAAAGGTATGGAAGTTACTAATAGAAATTCCACTCACTATATTGGAAATCTAAGCTTTATAAGAGTCAATTGCGAAGGTTCTTCACAGAAAGACAGTAGCCTTTACGACGCTTTCCTTGGTTTTCATGAAAACTATGCGGCTGTAGTTAAAAATGGCAAATGGGGCATTATTGACAAAGATTGGAAATTGATTTTGCCCTGCACCTATGATGAGCTTGGAAATGTTAGCGATGGAGCAGTTAAATTCTACAGCAAAGAAAACGGCAAATTTGGTATTTTCGACATCAGAGAAAATAGGATTCTTGTAGAACCTAAGTATATTCATGTAACCGGATTTAGCGAGGGCTACGCAGCAGTGCTGGATGACAAAGCAGGCAGGTGGGGCATTGTAAACCGTAAAGGAGAAATTGTTGAAAAACCAAAATACTGGTCGGTAAGTTTTTTCACTCAAAACCCCTATCTTATGCTTTTTAACGAAGGATTGGCAAATGTAGCCATTGACGATGCCAAATGGGGATTTATCGATACCAATCTTAAAAATGTTATACCTTTTGAATACATTTTTGCCGAAGCTTTTAAAGGAGGCATGGCAAGGGTAAATAAAAATGGGCGCGATTGGTTTTACATAGACAAAACAGGCAAATGTGTTAAAGATTGCAAATAAACTTTAGCTCCATCCCCCCGGGACTTTTCGCTCCATGAAATCGATAAAATGCGCCGGATTCCCCACATGATATTTGTGAGAATTGATTTTGTGAAGGCTTTCAATATTTTCTTTGCATTTTTTAAAAAAATCTTTGTCGGGATTTTCTAAGCTAAGTTCAAATCTTGAAACTTCTCCTTTGCACAGAAGCAATTGGTACATTTCCAAAAACCAATAGGGTGCGCCTATCATCTCCTCGTCAGTTTTTCCATCCCAGACATCGCCTCTTGGTGTAGCGCTTACAATTTCAGGAATGACATCGAGATTTTCAGCAAGTTTAATTACTTCTGACTTGTGCAGATCTCCGATAGGCTGTATATCGACCATAGCATCCGACGCCTTTCCAAAAAAACCGATATAAGCCCCCTCGTCCCTATTGGTCGTTCCACAAACGATAGAACGAAATCCCTTTTGCTGAAGAATTGCTGCCTGATAATAAAAGAAAGGCGTTCGAAGCACCGATGCCATTTGCCCTTCGGCCCAAGCGTTCTGTTCTTTAAAATTATTTACACTAAGCATGGCTTGATAAGCGGCTGACAAATCGGCGATTTGATATTCGAAGGCCTTTGATT
>CANETR010000028.1 GCA_947441325.1 Saprospiraceae bacterium | reverse complement strand
CTCCAGATTTTCTACTACTCTATATAGCTTTGTTCCGGCATTGGCTGCCATGCTCACGTGATCTTCCTGGCCATTGCAGGAAACAATTGAATCGACAGAGGCCGGAGTGCACAATTGTTTGTTTTGACTTACGATGGATGCAGCGGTATATTGTCCAATCATCAAGCCTGAGTTGAGTCCCGAATTTTTTGTCAGGAAAGCAGGCAATCCACGATGTCCACCTATGAGTTGATAGAGTCTTCTTTCGGAAATACTGCCCAATTCAGCAAGTGCCATTGCCAGAAAATCGAGCGGCAAGGCAAGGACCTGTGCGTGAAAATTTCCACCGGATAAAATAGCATCGCTATCTGGGAAGATATTTGGGTTATCGGTTACACTGTTTATTTCCGTTTCCAATACAGATTTTACATAATTGATACTATCTTTTGAAGCCCCATGAACCTGAGGAACGCAGCGGAAAGAATAGGGATCCTGCACCACATTTTTGGGTTGTTTGGCCAATACACTATCCTTGAGTAGTTTTCTGATATTTTCAGCCGTTTTGAGCTGGCCCGCATGCGGACGAATAAGATGCAAACGCTCGTCGAAGGGAGACATTACGCAAGCGAAGGCATCGGCTGACATGGCAGCAATCAAGTCGGCAAGTGCTGAAAGGCGTTCCGATTCAATTATTGCCCAAACACCATAAGCCAATGAAAATTGGGTGCCATTTAGTAAGGCAAGTCCTTCTTTCATCTGTAAGCGCAAAGGCTCCCAATCCTTTTCCTTCAATACTTCTTGAGTTGGTCTTCTTATTCCTTTTTCCCAAAGCTCACCCTCTCCTATTAGCGGAAGACTTAAATGTGCCAAAGGTGCCAAATCGCCTGATGCCCCAAGAGAGCCCAGTTGAAAAATCACAGGAAATAAATCCGCATTATAAAAATCTGTTAGACGTTGCAAACTAATTGGGCTGATGCCAGAGTATCCGTAAGACAAATTCTTAATTTTAAGCAAGAGCATAATTTTTACCAGTTCTGGTGGCACCGTGTCTCCTATACCAAAGGCATGTGATTTTACGAGATTACGCTGAAGGGCTTCAAGTGCTTCATTTTCTATTTTAACATCACATAGCGATCCAAAACCTGTGTTAATTCCATAAAAGCTACTGTCTGATGCAGCTACTTTAGCCTGTAAATAGTTGTAACATTCTTCAACTTTCCCTTTAGCGTCATCTGAAAGTTGTATAAAATCTTTACTTTTTAAAATTTCTTTAAGGCCATCAATATTTAAATGGTCAAGACCAATACTATACATATATCGTTTTGTTAGATCTAATGGTTAAAGATGCAAAATTAACAAATCTCAAATGCATTCAGCTTTTACTGAATTATTTTTTCAGATAAAACAAATGACAGCATTATAATATATTCTATTTATTCTCAAAATTTTAATTATTTATACAATTAAAACATTAAAATAATTTGAATCTGAATACATAATCTTAATTTTGCACTGTCTTTATTTTAAACATGATGATTACTACTTCGATTTCTGCAAAATTACGCATCTTATGGTCAGTACTGCTTTCGCTTGTACTGAGCAGTTCTGCATTTGCCGAGGTATTTTTTCTGAATACAGACAACAAAGAAACCTCAGAATTAAATTTCCTTGATGAGGAATCAAAAGCCGAAAGTGAAAAATCGGAAGAAAACAATAATAGGAAACATAATGAAAATTCCTTTGAATTTTCAGGAGCTGAAGGAGAATCCAATGCGCTTTTTACTGGATTTGATTACTTAGATTATTATGCAGTATACTCACGCTGCAACTGCTCCTATTTTTATTACCCACATGTCAATCCTGCTGAATTATCTATCTTTCAACCGAAAGATTATATCGGCACTTCTTTGTTTGTACTATACCACAAGCTGGTATTTTACGACCTGATTATCAATTTGCATTAGACCAATTAGCTTGGTCATTTTTGGCATTCAACGCCAGCTATCAAATCAATTTGTGCAATACAAATTGAACTATTCATGCATTTAATCGGGAAAAACATGCAAAATAATAATGCCCCAAAAGAGGGCTTTGCCGGTCTCCTTCAAAATTGGAGAGCCGATGCATTATCAGGTTTTTTAGTATCACTAATTGCGCTTCCCTTGAGTTTAGGAATTGCGGGCGCTTCAGGTTTCCCTCCAATAATGGGCGTTTTGACCGCTATTGTAGGTGGTTTGGTCGTGGCATTTTTTGCTGGCTCGGCATTAACAATTAAAGGTCCTGCAGCAGGTCTCATTGTTATTGTAGCCGGTTCTGTAGAAGCCCTCGGAAAAGGCGATGCAAGCTTGGGTTGGCAACTCACTTTGGGAATTGTAGTTATTGCAGGAATTTTGCAAGTAATTTTTGGATTACTCAAAGTGGCCTCACTTGCAAATTTCTTTCCGCTTTCGGCTGTTCACGGCATGCTGGCAGCAATAGGCATTATCATCATGTCGAAACAAATTCACTTTGCCTTAGGCATAGCTCCAAGTGAATTGGCAGGAAAGGAGCCATTGGAACTTCTTGAAATGATTCCTCAGAGCTTAATGAACTTGAACTTTAGCATAATGCTGATCGGCTTGATAAGTTTAATTATTCTGTTTGGCATGCCATTGCTTAAAAATAAGTATCTTAAGGCTATACCAGCACCGCTCATCGTATTAATTGCAGGAGTTGCGATGGGACAAATTTTCAATCTTAGCAATCCGGAGATTGCAAATCTAAAACCACTTGTGAACCCAGGTACATTTGAACTAAGTTTCAACAATGTCAATTTTGCCGGATTTGGTTCAGAAACCCTATATACAGCACTTAGTTATCTTTTTCTTTTTACCGTAATTGGGTCTTTAGAATCGGTCCTCACAGGTAAAGCGATTGATCTGCTCGACCCATGGAAACGCAAAGCAAGGCTAAACAAGGATCTAATTGGCGTTGGCTTAGGCAATATAATTTCTGGTCTCTTAGGTGGCCTTCCCATGATATCAGAAGTTGCCAGGAGTTCTGCCAATATCAACAATGGAGGAAAAACACAGTGGGCTAATTTCTTCCATAGCATTTTCCTATTAATATTTGTAGTCTTGCTTGTACCCGTCATCAAGTTAGTTCCAATTGCTGCATTGGCTGCCATGCTAATTTTTGTAGGATATCGCCTGGCTTCACCCAAAACATTTTTCCATGCTTTTGAGACCGGAAAAGACCAGCTTTTGGTTTTTGTATCAACAATATTGGTTACCTTATTTACAGATTTACTAATTGGTATTTTTGCAGGCATTTTACTCGAAATAGTAATAGCTCTTTTCAATGGTCAAAAGCTAAAGTATTTATTCAAGGCTCCTGTAAATATTGAATTAAAGGATAAAGACTACTATATTAACATAGAGGGGGCCTGTACTTTCAGCAATTGGATTTCATTTGAACGGAAGCTTAGTTCTTTGCCTTCCAATGCGAAAGTTTTTGTCAATGCAAAAAATGCTAATTTTTTAGACCATACATTCATGGAAAATATTTTGCACATACAGGATGAACGTATTCATGAAGGCGGCAGCTTAGCGCTGATAGGCCACGAAGACATGAAACGATTATCAAAAGACTGTAGCAGCGGCTGCTTAAGGTTAACAAAGAAAAACAAGGCATTTCAAAGCTGATTTTTCTCATGTGAGGCTTATATCACAAAAGCTAGTTTAAAATTGGCTTAGATTTGTGCAATTCTATTTTCTAATATTAATTTATGACAAACGAAAGTACAATAATTGAAAGATTCCATCTTCAGGATACTATCCATAAACTTGGACATTATCTTCCCTGCCAGGCACCACTCAAAGATTTTATCCACCATAACATACTACATGCTTTCCAACATCTGAAATTCCATGAAGGATTATCAGCGTCTGCCAACATTTTCGGTTTTAAAACTTATCTGAATCTTTCAGAATACCGTCAACTTTATCATGAAAATAAGATATCAGAGGCTGTTTTGGATAAAATTATAGCGCAGAAAAAAGTGGGAGAAGCAAAACTTTGGAAAGAAAAACTATTGAATGGTGATTATGATGAAAGTATAAATCCCAGAATAGGAACGCTGAGGTCTTTATGGAAAAGCCATTTCAAGGTAAAACCAGACAAAGAAGTTCACAGCATTCTTTTCAAAGTAATAGGTGCATTTCTCGATCAGGGGGTATCTATTTGGAATATGCCATCGGCAGAACTTGGCTTTTGGGAGGCTTTGAGGGAAATGGAAACAAAATCCTATGGCTCTTTTTTTAGCACAGTTATTGCAAAAAAAATGATAAGAGAAAATAGCTGTTCCATTGAAAGTCTGCTTTTTGAAATCGTAGGCGATGAAAGACTTTACGAAAGATATCTTTTCGATCAACAATTTGCACATCCCGGCTGGAGCGGCATGGTTGCGGTACTTGAAAATCAGAAAGAGAGCCTGCTCGAAACAAGAAAAATTAGTTTAGAAGATTTCATAAAATTCGAGTTGTTGCTGGAATTCGACTATTTGTACTCAAAATTTGACGGCCTAACACTAAAAATTTGCGCTGCTGCCGGAAATATCTCGGGCGACTTATTCGAAAAAACGCCCTATTCTGAACTCTTTGAATGTTACAGCCTTTGGCAGGAAGCCTTTGAATGGAGCTACTACGACCAGGTGCTGAAAGGTATAAAACAGGCCGATACGCTGACTACTACTCACAATGGCCGCAGTTTTCAGGCCATGCTTTGCATTGACGACCGCGAATGTTCGTTCAGACGTTATATAGAAAAACTAGATACAGAATGTAAAACCTTCGGCACCCCCGGTTTTTTTAATATTGACAGTTTTTTTCAGCCCGAACATAGTAAATTCAGTACCAAAATCTGCCCGGCTCCTGTCTCACCAAAACATATTATAAAAGAAGAGGCCAATACGGATATAAGGAAAAAAGATGCCCATTTCAATCAGCAAAGCCACTCCTTGCTTGGGGGTTGGTTGGTATCACTAACCCTGGGTTTTTGGTCAATAATACAATTGTCCCTGAACATTTTCAGACCTAAGCAAAACGCCATGCTTGTTAGCTCTTTCAAGCATATGTGCAAAGACTCAAGGTTGATTATTGAACACCAAGGTGAAACACTGAGGGGTTATCAGCTCGGGTACACTATTGACGAAATGACAGATCGATTGGAGTCCTTACTTAGAAGCATTGGGCTGATTGAAAACTTTGCTCCAATTATCTATACAATCGGTCACGGTGCAAGCTCTGTGAATAATACACACTATGCCGGATATGATTGCGGCGCCTGCAGTGGCCGTCCGGGATCGGTCAATGCCAGAACAATAGCCATGATTGGAAATCATCCAAAAGTAAGAGCTCAATTGGCAGAAAGAGGCATAATTATTACAGAGAATACCCGATTCATTGGTGGCCTTCATGAGACAACCCGCGATGAAATAGAATTTTATGATGAACCCGAGTTGAATGATGCGATTATTGAAATGCACAAAAAAAATCAGGAAATTTTCAAAAAAGCCTTGGCATTGAACGCAAAAGAAAGATCGAGAAGATTTATGCTTATTGATTCGCATGCTAAGCCTGAAAAAGTTCACAACAAGGTTAAATTACGTGCGGTTTCATTATTTGAGCCAAGACCTGAACTAAATCATGCTACCAATGCACTTTGCATTGTAGGCCGCAGGGAACTGACCGACCATCTTTTTCTTGACCGCAGGGCTTTTATGAATTCATATGATTACAGAATTGACCCTGATGGAAAATATTTGCTCAACATTCTCAGAGCTGCCACACCTGTTGTAGGAGGAATCAATTTGGAATATTATTTCTCCAGAGTCGATCCATATCGGCTAGGTGCAGGCACTAAATTACCGCACAATGTTATGGGACTGATAGGCGTTGCCAACGGAATGGAAGGTGACCTGCGTACAGGCCTACCCTATCAAATGGTTGAGGTACACGACCCTGTAAGACTAATGATGATTGTTGAACAATATCCAGATGTTGTTCTCAAGGTAATTAAAAGCAATGAAGCGACCTATGAGTGGTTTATCAACGAATGGGAGCATCTTGTAGTAGTCTGTCCCGAATCTCATATTTTCTATTATTTCAAGGATGGGGACTTTGTTGAGTATATTCCCATCAGCAAACAACTGGAATCAAAATCTGATTTTAATACTCAGATAGAATCAACTGAAAGCAATTTTCCGGTTTACATCATAAACGATTAAAAAATGGATCTTACACCATTCATTCAGATATTCATTCTGATACCGCTTATAGGTTTTTTTATCAGTCTTGTGATTAGACCTGGCCGCGAGAAATTACTCTCGGCTATTGCTTATACAACAGCAGGACTGCAGCTTTTTTTGTTTTTGCCCTTTTTGGTTTATTGGATAATACAAGGCGCTCCAGTTTTAAACCTAAGAGAATTTGCATTGTACGAATCGAGTGATTATGTCTTTTTGATAGACTTTTTCTTTGATGAAATTACTTCAGTTTATCTATTAGTCGGATCAGTTTTAACCTTTCTAATCACGATATATTCACGTTACTACTTACATCGGGAAAATGGATATAAGTCTTTTTTCAACAGTATACTTCTACTATATCTTGGCTATAACTGGACCATTTTTTCTGGTAATTTCGAAACGCTTTTCATTGGTTGGGAAATTTTGGGACTCTCCTCTTTTTTGCTTATTGCATTTTACCGTGAGCGCTACCTTCCTGTCAGAAATGCCATTAAAGTTTTTTCAATTTACAGAATTGGGGATGTGGGCATCCTCCTTGCGATGTGGGCAAGCCACCATCTGTGGCATGAAAATATAACATTTCTAAAGCTGGAGAATTCAGACCTGGTACATGAACACATAAGTGGACACAGCGCTATAGGTATGTTTATCGCCTTTATGCTTTTGTTGGCAGCAGCAGCAAAATCGGCACAATTGCCTTTTTCCTCCTGGCTACCGAGGGCCATGGAAGGTCCTACCCCATCCAGTGCAATCTTCTATGGGTCCCTTTCCGTTCATTTTGGTGTTTTTTTGCTGCTAAGAACTTACCCTTTGTGGCATGAACAGATTTTTGTAAGAGTCTGCATTGGATTGTTGGGACTATTAACCGCAATTATTGCTACCCTCATCAGCAGGGTTCAATCCTCTGTAAAACCACAGATAGCCTATGCTTCAATTGCGCAAATAGGACTTATGTTTATTGAAGTTGCCTTGGGCCTGGAAACTTTGGCATTGATTCATTTTGCAGGAAATGCCTTTCTCAGAACTTATCAACTTTTGATATCCCCTTCTATTGCCAGTTATCGCATACGAGAGCAACTTTACAATTACAGTCCAAGGCCTCATACACTGGAAGATTCTTTACCAAGAAGAATTGAGAATAGTGTTTATATACTCTCTCTAAAAGAGTGGAATATTGATAAATTCCTGAATAAGCTTATTTTCTCCCCTTTAAAAAAATTGGGACAGAGAATAGCAATTGCCAACCTTGTAAATCTTTTTATTTTATTTGTACCAACTTACCTGATTGGTCTTTTTCTGCTTTTTAATAAAAATTATATCCCTTATTTTATTGCTCCATACCTGTCAGAATTTTTTGCTTTTTTAGCTTTATTAATGATTCTCAGAGCATTTGGGGAGCGCAAATCTCCAAAACTTGCATGGACATTGGTGCTACTGAATCATTTCTGGATTGTTTTGGCAGTCAATTTTAATGAAAATTTTGATTTGAGCCACACATTGATTTTCATGAGTGGAATCTTACCGGCCTCCATTTTGGGCTATATTGTACTTTATCTGCTTGCAAAAAAAGAACCCGATAATTTTAGTCTGAATCAATATTATGGACACTCCTTCGAGTACAAAAATCTTTCAGTACTATTTTTATTATCCTGTTTAGGCTTGATGGGCTTTCCAATAACTGCATCCTTTATTGGAGAGGATTTAATTTTAAGTCACATTCACGATGCCGACTTTTTACTCGCCTTCCTCATGTCATTGAGTTTTATCATGGGAGGCATAGCAAGCATCAGAATGTATGCAAGATTGTTTTTAGGCCCGCATATCAAAACCTATCATGCAGTGCCTTTTAAAAATTCCTAGCTCTTAAAATTTAATATTTGTCCATCCAGGAGAATATCTTTTGTAAGATTCCTTCTTTATTGGTCTGAATATATTCCAAAAAGGCTTTTGCAACTGGCGAAAGCCTTTTATTTTTAAGATAAACCAAGCGCCATTGATTGTCAATTGGGAACCCTTCTTTTTGAATGATTTTGATTTGTCCGTTCTCGAGTTCATTTTTAATACTGACCAAGGGCAAAAGAGAATATCCTAAACCTGCAATGACCGCCTGCTTTACAGCTTCGTTCGACCTTAATTGAAAACGGTATTTCGGATTGTATTTGTTCAAATCGAAAAAACGTTGCATAATTAGCCTGGTTCCAGATCCCTCTTCCCTGTGAATAAGTGGCAAAGCACTAATATCACTGGTAAAATCACCCTTTCCGGCACCAACCAAATATAGTCTGTTAGGCATAAGCTGCTCTTCCTTGAGTTCAATGTGCTCAGGTAGCACATTTATCAATGCAAAATCAACTTCATTTTTCTCAAGGCTTAATACAACTTCTCTTCTGTTTGTTACATCAATATCTATGTCTACCCCCTCATTTTCATCTATAAAGCCTTTCAGATAGTAGGGCAAAACATATTTTCCAGTCGAAACAGAAGCTATTTTCAACTTACCTGCAAGAAGGCCTTTATATTGTTTGGTACGATAATCAATAAAATCTACCTCCTCCAAAATTTTAGAGGCGATCTGATAAAGTTCCAAACCAAAATCGGTAATTTGCAATTGTCTGCCAAGCAATTCGGTTATTGGCATATCAAATTGTTCCTGCAAATTTTTCAATTGTATAGAAACGGCTGGCTGAGTCATATTTAATGCCTCTGCTGCTTTGGTAATACTGCGGCAATCAACTACTTTTTGAAAGACCCTTAATTGGTGAAGCGTGTAATTCATAATTATATTTTATAAAATAAAGCACCAATATAAATATAAGTTTATAATTAACATTCATATTTTTGCAATTATTTCAATAAAGTATAAATAATTTTTATGAATCTGGATTTATTGCTCAGTAACTTAAGCAGCCCTGCCTTACTTTTCTTCGCTTTAGGCATTTTTGCCGTACAAGTAAAAAGCGATTTGAATATTCCTGAAAATTCATCAAAATTCATCTCTCTTTATCTCTTGTTTTCAATCGGCTTCAAAGGTGGTCAGGAACTTTCACATAGTACATTCAGCCTTGAAATTCTATGGTCGGTATTATTGGGCGTTACATTTTCAATCATTGTTCCCATTTACAGCTTTTATTTACTAAAGAGAAAACTGGGCGTTCAAAATGCGGGTGCAATTGCTGCTGCTTATGGTTCTGTTAGTGCAGTAACATTTGTAACGGCGAGTACTTTTTTGGAAGCGCAGGGAATGCAGTTTAGCGGCTATATGGTTGCTGTAATGGCTTTGATGGAGGCTCCGGCAATTGTGATAGGTGTACTCTTGTTAAGGTTGAATGACCAAAATGAAAATAACGAAAAATTAAAAATTGGAAAGCTAATCGGGCATTCGCTCAGCAACGGCAGCGTTTTGTTAATTTTAGGCAGCTTAGTGATAGGATTTCTTGCAAATGAGGAACAGGCTCAGGGAATAAAACCATTCACAACTGACCTTTTTAAAGGATTTTTGGCAATTTTCTTATTGGATATGGGCATAGTGAGCGGCAAAGGCCTGGGAGTTTTCAAACGCTATGGCTGGTTTACGATTATTTTTGCCATTGTCATTCCACTTATAAACGGTATTGCTGCAGCACTTATCAGCAGTCTTGTCACTTCCGATCCCTCCAACCGTTTTATCTTTTCTATTTTAGCTGCTAGTGCCTCATATATTGCCGTGCCTGCTGCTATGAAACTAGCCGCACCGAGAGCCAATCCCGGACTTTATGTGCCAATGGCCCTGGCTGTTACATTTCCATTCAATATTTCTCTGGGAATGCCACTCTATATGATGGTGATTATGAATACAAATTGAAATTTTTGCAATAAAAACAAGGAGTTTAGTTTTCTGAAATAAAATCACTACATTTGCAGCGTCTTTGCGAAAGCTAATCCGATAGGTTTCTCTTTCATCTTTTACCATTCAACTTTTCTCTTCAATAATATGCTGACAGTTAGCAATTTATCAATGCGTTTTGGAAAACGCATTCTTTTCGACGAAGTAAATGTAGTATTTTCAACAGGCAATTGCTATGGCGTTATTGGTGCCAATGGTGCCGGAAAATCAACCTTTCTAAAAATCCTTTCAGGCGAAATGGATCCGACAACCGGACAAATTTCTCTTGAGCCCGGTACACGT
>CANETR010000027.1 GCA_947441325.1 Saprospiraceae bacterium | reverse complement strand
TTCTTTTGTCAAAAATGGTCGCATGAATTCAATAAATAATTCAGCACTTTGGACTTCGTTGTCTTTTTTCTTAGCATCGTAAATGGCATCATGAAACCAGATTGCCAGATCAAATTGATGTATTTTTTTAATTTTATCAACATACTTTTCTCTCAAGTTTAACAAACTAAGAATATGGGATAAATTGTGATAAGGCCTGTTCCAATCACTATATTCACAATATAAGCGGTCATATATTTCTTCCGCATTCTCTTCGGAAACGGCAAAGTGATTTAGGGTTGAAAAAAGACATGATTTTAGGTAATTCTCCTCCTCTTCGTCGAGGGTATTTTTGATAATTATATTATTCATGGCTGCTATATATTGTTTATTTTGGACAGATATTGATGTCAGCTTTCAAATCTTTTAACTTTTTTTACAAATCTAAGGTTCTAAATTTTGAAAAGCAAGGCAAATATTATAGTTTTGACGTGAAGTCGGAAATATTCCTAACCTAATACTTATTTTAGCAATGAATTTACATGAATATCAGGCTAAAGAACTCCTAAATCGTTTTGGAGTGCCAATTCAAAGAGGTGTTCTCGTTGAAAAAAAAGAAGATGCTGAAGCAGCTTTTGCAAAACTTCAGTCAGAAACTGGCACCAAATGGTGCGTTGTTAAGGCTCAAATTCACGCCGGTGGTCGTGGCAAAGGCGGTGGTGTAAAACTAGCCAAAAACTTGGACGATGTTAAAATGCATGTCAACAATATACTTGGTATGATGTTGAAAACACCACAGACTCCTGGTGGAATGGAGGGTTCTGGTAAATTAGTGCGAAAAGTATTGATTACTGAAGACGTTTATTATCCAAACGCCGAAGGTGTAATGGATACAAAAGAATTCTATTTGAGTATCCTCACCGATCGTTCTAAAGAGTGTAACGTAATTATATATTCTACCGAAGGTGGTATGGATATTGAAAAAGTTGCAGAAGAAACGCCAGAGCTTGTACACAAAGAATATGTACATCCACATGTTGGCTTTCAAGCGTATCAGGCAAGAAAAATTGCCTTTAACTTAGGCTTAAGCGGTGACGCTTACAAAAGCATGATAAAATTCGTTACCAACATTTACAATGCATATGTAACAACAGATGCATCTTTGGTGGAAATCAACCCTTGCCTCAAAACATCTGACAACAAAATTGTTGCTGCCGATTCTAAAATGTCGATAGATGACAATGGACTTTACAGACATGCCGAGATCGAATCTTGGAATGATGAGCACGAAGAAGATCCAACAGAAGTTGAAGCAAAGAATTTTGGTCTTAATTTTGTGAAACTTGATGGCAACGTAGGTTGTATGGTAAATGGCGCAGGCTTGGCCATGGCTACAATGGACATCATTCAACTTTCTGGTGGCAAACCAGCAAACTTCCTTGATGTAGGAGGTACAGCAGATGCACAACGCGTTGAAAATGCTTTCAGAATCATTTTAAGAGATCCAAATGTTGATGCTATCTTAATCAATGTCTTTGGCGGTATAGTACGTTGTGAGCGAATTGCTCAAGGTGTTGTAGATGCTTATAAAAACATCGGTAACATTCACATTCCAATTGTTGTCCGTCTCCAAGGCAATGGCGCCGAAGTTGCTAAAAAGCTAATAGACGAGTCAGGATTGGACGTTCATTCAGCAGTAACGCTACAGGAAGCGGCTGATCTAGTCAATAAAGTTCTTACTAAATAGTAATGATAATTTTTTTTATCAAAGGCTGTTTTCTTTATCAGAAAACAGCCTTTTCTTATAATAATGAATACATATGCTTATTGGAATTATTATCGGGGCAATAATAGGTACCATACTATTAGTCACCTTAGCTTATTTGTACACAAAACAGCAAATTAAAATTCAGGAATTAAATGACAATGACTTAGAAACGGAAACTTTAATAGAGTCATTATTATTGGACCTGCCAATTGAAAAAAAACTAAGGAATGCCCTTTTTGAAACAGAACGGGGCGAAGCAAAGTGTATGGAGGAAATCGATAAAATCATTGAATTACAGACAGACCTCTTGGATGGTGTCGGAAAGCCTAGTTTTGTTTTTCTAAAAGACAAGGGAGCATTCTTTATACTGGAGCATCCAATAAATGGCCTTAAAAAATATTATTACAATAGAGATTTGACCGAAGGTTTGGAATCTAGCTTGCTGAGTGAAACTCAAAAACTTCTTCTGTATTACAATGAACATATTGAAATACTAATGTCTAAATATGAGCTTTATAAAAAATTATCCGCTTCACATCGAGAAAATATAAACAAGATTGATGGAATTCAAAAACAGCACGAGCAGCTTCAAAAAATTAAAAAACATAAAAAAAATATATCTGAACTTGAGGGAAGAACAGACATTGAGGTAAATGCGTTAAAAAACGAGTATATTCTGGAAGACATTGAACAAGAATTAGATTTTAAAAATCAGTGCCTTAAGGAAATCAGTTTACTTAATGAAAAAATGGATAGTAATTTTGACAAAAAAGTTGACGAAGATTTTAAAACAGAAATAAATAAGCTACTTAGGAAAATTGAAGATAATCCAGAAAAATTGGAATAAAAAAAAGGGGAACAGCAAAGCTATTCCCCTTTAAATATGAATTTACTATAGACTAGAACTCATCCTCATCGCCACCAAAGCTGCTTTTGTTACCATAGCTGCTATTGCCGCCTTTGTAACCACCGCCGCCACTGCCGCCTTTGTTGTAACCGCCACCGCTGTTACCACCGCCGTAGCCACCGCCTTTGTTGTAACCGCCGCCACCGCCGCTGTTACCACCGTAGCCGCCACCTTTGTTGTAACCGCCGCCACCGCCGCTGTTACCACCGTAGCCACCACCTTTGTTGTAGCCACCGCCGCCACCGCCGCCTTTGTAACCGCCGCCGCCGCCAAATGATTTCTTCTCAAATCTTGGATTATCTTCTTTTGGACGTGCTTCTTTGACTACAATTGTACGGTCGTGGAATTCTGTCTGATTCAAAGTGTCGATAGCTTTTTGAGCTTCTTCATCATTTGACATCTCAACAAAACCAAATCCTTTAGATTTACCGGTTTCATGGTCAACAATAACTTTTGCGGAATCTACAACTCCGTACTGTTCGAAAAGCGATTGAAGTTCTTCACTTGTAGTGCTGAAGTTCAATTTCGCTACAAAAATGTTCATAACTAAAAAATTAACAGATTAAAAAAACAAATAAAAATTCGATTTTAAGACATGTAGATACAGCATTTTAATATGCAGAAAAACAGTATAAAAGCGCACTTAGTCCAAAATATATTTAAATATAGAGTGATTTTTTGAAACTTTCTAATTTTCTTCCAATTATATTTGGTTTTTTAAAAAATATTTAACTATTGCCTAGTAAAACAAAGTAGGTCATCGCATTTTCCAGTTCAGATTTTTCAACAAATTCCATGATTTCAAAATCTATTGTACCACCTGGCAATAATTCTTTAATTATCAATCCGCTGTCATCTAATAGCATTTTTAAATCAGCAGGAGTATAACATCGAAGCGACTGCGCATAAACTTCTTTTGGATTTTCGGGTAACCACCAGCGGTCAATAAGTCGGGAACCAATTGGGTCGAAATCATAACTGCGCATAGCCCCACACAAATCTATTTCTTTCCCTGCTGCCCTCGCCCAAAACCAGGTTGCCCCAATTTCGATAATAACTTTGCCATTGGGCTTAAGCCATGATTGGATTCTTTTTAATAATACTTTTTGATCTTCATCGCTACCTATTCCAAAACTGTCAAAATAACAGATAAGGTCAAATTCGGGCTGAAAATCATATTTGTAAAAATCTCCTTCTACTACAGAGAGGCTGCCATTTCTCAATTCTTTGGCCAATTTTTGGGCACATTCTGCCGATTCATGCAACAATTCAATCATAGTTACATCATGTCCTAAATTAGCCATTGCTGCAGCAGTCTGTCCGCCTCCGGCACCCAACTCCAGAATTTTAATCTTTGATTTAAGATCGGCAAGTTCCTGAACCAGCCAGGCTCTTTTGTGGTGCGATTCTTCAATATTGCCCAGATATATCCCAAACCATTCGTTTTGTTTACTGTAAAATTCTCTTACCCAATCCATACCCTATTCTACTTTAATAATTTTCATTTCTATTCGACGGTTCAGTGCTCGACCTTCTTCGGTACTATTGTCGGCAGCCGGCATAGTTTTACCCTTACCAACACTTTTTATTCTATTCTTTGAAATGCCTTTTGAGAACAGGTAATCGGCAACAGCCTTCGCGCGGTTTGAGCTTAACAGTAAATTTGCCTGATCGGTACCTATATTATCTGTGTGACCACTTATTTCAATCTCCATATTAGGATAAAGATTCAGAAGAGATAATAACCTTTTTAATTCTGGTAAATTTTCAGTTTTGATATCAAACTTACTAAAATCGAAAAAAAGATTATTCAGTGTAATGAAAGCACCGGTCTCAATTGCTGTTAAATTTAGATTTATGGTTAATTCCTTGTATTCAGATGTTTTCTCAAGATTTAAATTTTCCCCTACTGACAAAAATCCGTCTTTTACGGCCAAAAACCCATATACCGTTCCGGCGGGTAATACAATACTATACTCACCATTAGTAGGGTTAGACCTGGCAAATCCTATTTTGGTGCTATCAGTTAAGGATTCAAATTTAATCGCAGCTGTAATTGGTTCTTTAGTCTTTGCATTTACAACTTTACCTTTTATAAGTACAACAGCTTGTGGTTTGGCAGATTGTGGCAGCTTCACTCTAAAAATGTCACTCGAAGCTTTTGAATTTTTATTCGATGAAAAGTAGGCATAATCGCCCGAGGCTGGTATGGAATAATAAGCATCGAATCCAGTACTATTTAATTTTGGTCCCAAATTTTGTGGTCTCGACCAATTTGTCCAACTATCGTCCAGTCTTCTGCTCACAAACATATCCATGCTGCCATAACCTGGAAAACCAGATGTTGCAAAGTATAAGGTTTTACCATCAGGAGCTAAATAAGGTGAGGTTTCAGACTCGGCAGTATTGATGGTTTTGCCTAAATTGAAAGGTGCCGACCATTTACCATCTGCAGTTTTGTGCGAAACATAAATATCTTTATCTCCAATAGCATCATTCCTTTCTATTGCCATTAAAATAGATTGAGTATTGGCAGACAAGCAATATTCGCCCGTTTTTGACTTATTGTAAAAATCTTTTATCTCCAATGCCTCAGGAAAACTCCAACCTGTAGCTGTTCTATAAGATAAAGAAATACCATTTTCACTTTTGTCTCCTGGCAAATATTTATTCATAAGCATAAGTGTCTGTCCATCAGGCGTAACAGAGCAAAGTGCGTTGTTTTGGGCATTATTGATTGGACCTCCAATATTCTCGGCCATAGCAAATGAAGCATCCTCATTTTTTTTCGAAAACCAAATGTCCTGTGTATTGGGATTTGCTATATTATTGGGGTGGTTTTGCCTGGTAAAATATAATATTTTCCCATCGGGCGAAATGAGTGGCGCTAATTCAGCTGCCGAACTATTAACAAGCGGCCCAAGATTTTCTGGTTCAGTAACATTGTCAGCATCAGTAATTGTCTCAATTTTTACCTCATATGCCATTGTATCTGTACAAATTCCAATAGCATCAATGAGATTGTAGCCTGGAACATTTTGATTCATCATTACCAATCTAAGTCTGTTAACAAGATAAGGCGTTTTAGCAATTTTAATAAAGAACAGACGACCGCCTTTATCCAAGGGCATCACTGCCTTAGGTACTTGTTGAAAAACCTTAAATTTTTTCCCCTCTACACTGTAGAGATAAATTTCAAATACTGCACCGGGATTAAAAGGCTCTGCAACAATAATTTGCTGAACCTGCTGTGGCGTTTTATAGCTTAGTTCTACATAATCTACCATCTCACTTTCGGGCTTAGACCCCGACCATGCGCAGGAAGTACTACCTTTTTGTGGCATGACTGAAGGTGGCCCAAGAATTTCTTTGGCACTACAGGTTGTCTTGCTGTATTCGCTCGAAAAAGCAACCAAACTATCTGCCCATTGAACTTGAGCATTTGCAAATACAGCGAGCTGTACAAATAAAATGACCAGTCTAAACATAATTTTTAATAGACAACGTTGAAATGCTATTTACGTTACAAACTTAACAATGATTTTAAAATAAATTTCAAAAAAAAATCAGCTGAAGGAAAACAGCTGATTTTTAATATAATTTAGTGCCACATATTATATATGCAAAGCCCTGTTATCTGTAGCGGCTAAAGCTGCCTCTTTGAGCGCTTCGGTAAAAGTTGGACGCGGATGTGAATAGCGCGACATATCTTCGGCCGATGCTCGGAATTCCATAGCAGCAACGGCTTCTATAATCAAGTCGGCACATCGGGCACCAATCATATGCACACCTAGCACTTCGTCCGTTTCTTTATGTGCCAGTACTTTCACAAATCCATCCAAATCGCCACTTGCACGTGAACGACCCAAGGCGCGGAAAGGAAATTTACCCGATTTATAAGGAATACCGGCTGTCTTGAGTTCTTCTTCTGTTTTACCAACTGCAGCAACTTCGGGCCAGGTATAAACTACGCCCGGAATAAGATTATAATTGATATGTGGCCTTTGACCACTAATATATTCTGCAACAAAAACACCTTCCTCTTCCGCCTTATGAGCCAACATAGCACCTTTCACAACATCGCCAATGGCAAAAATACCCGGAATATTAGTCTGCAAATGCTCGTCCACATTAACACGTCCTCTTTCATCAAGACTTACACCTGCATTTTCAAGGCCCAATGCATCGGTATAAGGTTTGCGTCCAATGGCAATAAGGCAGTAATCGGCCTCGAGAACAAGTGCTTTTGCATCTTTTCTGGCTTCTGCAGTAAGTGTAACTTTACCTTTGGTAGCGCTAACTGATTTAACTGCATGGCTAAGGTGGAATTTAAAATTTAGTTCCTTTTTTAACACCTTTTGCATTTCTTTACCCAAATCTGCATCCATACCTCCCAATACCGAATCCTGAAACTCTACTACCTCAACTTCGGTTCCCAGACGAGCATAAACCGAACCCAATTCAAGTCCAATAACACCTGCGCCAATCACCAGCATTCTTTTGGGAATTTCTTTAAGTTTTAGTGCCTCGGTCGAGGTGATAATCCTGTCCTTATCGTAGTTGAATGCAGGGGGAGCAATTGGTTTTGACCCTGTAGCAATGATAACCTTATCTGTTTCGATAATTTTCTCCTCACCTACTCCCTCTTTAGGAGTAATTTTGATCGTATTTTTATTTACAAATGAGCCATGTCCCTGATAAACTGTAATTTTATTTTTATCCATCAGAAAGTTGATCCCTGAGCATGTTTGACTTACAACATCGTCTTTGCGCTTAATCATCTGTGCCAGATTGGCCTTTAGTTTTGATATTTCAATACCATGATCGGCAAATTTATGCTGTGCAACATGATAATGCTCAGACGAATCGAGCAGTGCTTTTGAAGGAATACAACCTACATTCAGGCAGGTACCGCCAAGGGTTGGGTAACGTTCAATAATTGCTGTTTTTAATCCTAATTGCGCACATCGGATTGCAGCTACATAACCGCCTGGGCCAGAGCCAATAATAGTTACATCGTATTTCATAGAATATATTTTTGTATTAATTTAACAAAATCAGTTAAGTAAGGTAGATTTAGCCGCATCCAAAACCTCATTTACGGCTTTCATGTCAGGTGCCTGAACATAAACACGTAAAACGGGTTCTGTCCCTGAGGCGCGCACCATTACCCAGGTATTGTCATCGAGATAGAACTTATAGCCATCCAAATCTTCCACCCTTGCTATTGCATAAGTTCCAAAAGATTGATAGCTGCTATTTTTGCAATTTTCAACTATTTTATCTTTTTGTTCATTGCTCAAATGCAAGTCAGCACGGTCATAGGCAAATGGTCCAACTATGGCATAAATTTCATTGATCAGTTCTCGCAAGGTCTTTCCACTTTTCGCCATATACTCGAGCAGTACAAGTCCAACCCAAATACCATCGCGCTCTGGAATATGCCCAGCCACAGCAATGCCGCCTGACTCTTCACCTCCAACCAGAATATTTTCAGAAATCATATATTCAGCAATGTATTTAAATCCAATTTTGGTAACAATACATTCAATGCCGTATAAATCGCAAAGTTTTTTTACCTTATCGGTGACAGGGAAGGAAACAGCCACCTTACCGCTCATGCCTTTATATTTGTGCAGATAATGAATGAGCAAGAGCAATATTTGGTGTGAATCGACAAATAGACCGTTTTCGTCATACATGCCTATGCGATCTGCATCACCATCATTGGCCAATCCGCAATTAATACTGTTGTTTGACGCAATAAAATCTGATAATATTTTGAGATTTCTATGAATTGGTTCAGGAGCCTGTCCTTCGAAGCCCGGATTGTGTGAGCAGTGAAATTCGGTTACATTGCTGAGGATTCTTCTGATAACGTTCTGTCCTGCTCCATACATCGCATCGTATGCCAATTTTACAAAAGAATTATTGATGGCATCTAAATCGAAGCTGGCTTTACATTGATCTACATAAAGTTGCTCCAAATCCGCATATTCCAAAAGACCATTAGCCTCCATTTCTTCTAATGAGGGCAATGAAATTTCAGGCATTGTGTCCGGAATCAGCGCTTCAACTGCAGCAATATCGGCAGGTACTGAGGGACCACCATAAAATGATTTGAGTTTGTAGCCATTATACTCGGGTGGATTGTGGCTCGCAGTAATAACTACGCCCAAAAAGGCTGCTTTTTTAACCACTCCCAGAGACACCATTGGTGTTGAAACAAAACCTTTGCCCAAATAAACTTTAATGCCATGTGCACCCAAAACCTGAGCAGTTGCTTCGGCAAACATTGGTCCGCCAAAGCGGCAGTCATGTCCCACAACAGCAGATTTTCCACCATTGTTTTTTATAAAAAGGGCTGTAGCTTGAGCGACTCTTATAACATTATCAAGGGTATATTCTTTGGCTATAATAGCACGCCAGCCGTCAGTTCCAAATTTTATTTTTGTCATTTTTCAATAATTTGCATTTCAAATAATCGCTGCAAAATTACATTTTTTTTGAAAAGAAGTTCAATTTGGGTAGATTAGCTTTCTTAAATTTCTTATCTGTCAGAGATAAACTTAAATTTCATACACCCTGACTTTTTTCTCTTTAAGTTTAACATTGTCAACAAAACCAATTAACTGTGTAAGTTTTGATTTTTTTACTGACACAAAACTACAGTCTTGTTTGAGTTCGATAACGCCAATGTCATTGTTACCCAATTTCCCCTGTTTGCAGAAAAGCCCGGCAATGTCACCTTTAGAAATCTTGTCTTTTCGACCGCCTGAGACAAAAACAGTTGTCCATTCTGGCTGTCCTGGCAGATCTTCTTTTTCGAACTTTACAGTTGCTGCTTTAATAAAATCGGGCAAGGGCTCGCCAACAAAGTGAATAACGTAGGCGCTTCCTTCCTTGTGCATACGTGCTGTACGACCATTTCGGTGCGTAAACTCTTCGGCCTTGATTGGCAAATGATAGTGAATAATAAATTTAATTTCGGGAATGTCAAGACCACGGGCCGCAAGGTCAGTCGCTATTATGAGCCTGATTGTTCCATTGCGAAAACGGATGAGTACCCTTTCTCTGTCCTTTTGCTCCATGCCGCCATGAAAGCAGCCATGATCAATGTTTTTGGATTGGAGAAAATCGGAAACCCTTTCGATGCTTTCTTTAAAATTGCAGAATATTATTCCAGGTTGATTACCAAGGTGATTGAGTGTAAAAAGTAGTGTTTCAAGTTTATCCTTTTGAGGAGATTCGACCAAGCTTAGGTTTAATTTTTTAACACCTTCCTGTAAATAATCAACGATCAGTGGCTTTTGAACGCCAATAAAATCAGGGATATGTGCCGATTCCGTCGCAGAAGTAAGAATAATCTTCTCAGGACGGGGCAGCATAGCAACGATTTCTTTCATCTGCTCTTCGAAACCCACTTCCAGTGATTTATCGAACTCATCGAGAATAAGGTATTTAATTTTTTTGGAGGAGACTGTACCTCGCTGCAGGTGGTCCATTACTCGGCCTGGAGTGCCAATGAGCAATGCTGGCGCATGTTTCAATTCCTCTTTATCTTTTGCAATGGGACGACCGCCATAAACCGCATTGGCTTTAAATCCGCTGCCCATGTCTCTGAAAACCTGCTCAATCTGCAGGGCAAGTTCGCGAGATGGAACCAAAATCAGTGCCTGGACCTCTTTTAAATTTTCATCCAAAAGCTGCAGCAAAGGCAAAAGGAAAGCCAATGTTTTTCCGGTACCAGTTGGAGAAAGTAGTATAATTTCTTCACTATTTTCAATTGCAAGGGCGGCATCTTCCTGCATGGTATTGAGGGATTCGATGCCAAGTTTATTGAGTATTTCGTTTTGTGATTTCACTTTTTGAGACTTTAGACTTATAGAGGCTAGATACTAGACTTTTTTGT
>CANETR010000026.1 GCA_947441325.1 Saprospiraceae bacterium | reverse complement strand
TTAAAAGAAGAGTCGCTGAAAGAATACAAACAGCTTTCTATTCCAAAGTTTAGTGGCCGTATTGGCGATTTTGTACAGGTAAAATTTGTAGATGTCAGAATACGCAAGAAAGATGGTCGCCTGATTGATCTAAAAATAAGGGATTTGCCTCAGGCGCAGCTTAAAGAGGGCGATGAACTCTATGAACAGAGAGACGAAAATTACATTTACGATATCACAGATCTCGAAGTCGGTGATGAAATGGAAAGGGTTACTGTTATTGAATCGAAATTTCCTGATCAGGGCCGAATTGTAAACCTCTATGCCAATTATCCGGTTTTGGATGCCTCATACGTTATTTCTGTTTCCAATACAGTAAAACTCAATGGTCGTGTTTACAATGGTATGCCACAACCTGTAATTGCCGACAGAGGAGAATCGAGAACCTATACCTGGCGCATGCAGAACCTTAGAGCAGTTCCGGAGGCCAATTCAGCCGGAACAATTTTTACAAAAAGCCTCGAGTATTTTGTTTATGAACTCAATCTTGATGGTTTCCGTATGGAGCCGGCCGCTTTCAAAGTATCAAATTTCTCGGATTTGATTATGCAATATGTGTCCGATTATATGGAACCACGCATCCGAAACAAAAAGAAATACAAGGACTTTTATACCAATCTTTTTACGAATGGCGCCAAAGAATTTAACAAGACAGACATTGCTACATTAACCAAAATTGAAAAGGCCTATATTTTCTGTGCTTTTATGGCAAAGGAGATGAAGAATGCAGGACGCCTCGAAGATTTTGAAAGATCGGAAGGTATTGAATATTTTTTGACCAATAAAAAAGCCGATTACAGCAATCTGATGTCTATCTACCGCGACTTTTTTGAGTCAAATCAGTTCGAATATTATCTGGCTGTTGGCAAAAGTCGTTTTAATGGCGATTTTGATGTGGATTATGTTTCTTCCACCCAGATTGCATCTTATCTTTTTGTGTTCAAAGACGAAAGCGGAAATACATTTACAGTTGTGCCAGGCGATGGACTCAATGAATTGCCATCCTCATTATATTCAAGCAAATGTTTGATGAAGAATGTTTCTGATCCTAAGTCCAAATTACAGTCTATAGAGTTTGGCGATGATGTTTTGAAAAGTGCCGATAATAAGCGTAACAGACGTGCTGAAATTCAAATTGCCGAAAATGGCGATGCAACAATAAAATCTTCACTTACGCTTTCGGGTCTTTACGCTACTGAGGGAAAGAACTTTTGGGTAAATGCTATGAAAGAAGATTCATTGAATTTCAGGTTGCAGCGTTCCCTGAAAAACAGATTTAAAGATAAAGAAGTAACTGTAAATTCAGTAACTGTTAAGAATTATGAAATTCTTACGCCATTTACCTTTCAAATTGAATACAATGTAACGGTAAAAGGACTTTTTGAAATTAAAGATGGGCAAATGAGTTTGAAAGGTTCCGATTGGTTGGGGCACAGCAGTCGTTGGATCAACAATGCAAAAAAACGCAGCCTAGATTATCACAATGCTTTTACAGGGACAGATATTGAAGAATTTATTCTTGTCTTTCCATATGCTGTCAGTCTCGAGAATGCAGCCGATTTAGGAAAAAGTAGCGATAATGAATTTGCATCTTATAAAATGACTGTTCAACAGTTAAAAGATAATACCATCCGACTTCAGTCGCGTTATGCCATTAAACAACTCTTAGTGCCTGCTGCGAAAGCTTCTGTACAACAAACAGTGAATGAAACACTTGAAAAGGTTTCAGAAACTAAGTGGCAGTTCAAAAAGAAATAGCATCAATCCCAACAGCAAATGTTCGATGAAATTGTTAAAACACTTATTTTGGGCAGTTCCAACATAGAGGAGCTGCCCAAATCTGTTTTCAATGAGCTTCGGGCTTTGGGGTATGACATAAACAGCGAAAAAGATAATACCGAGCAGTTGTTAGAGGCTTTGGCAGTTTACGCAGCATTGCTAAAAACATCTTCGACATTGCCAATTTTGAACGAAAAAGACTGTCTGCAAAAACACCCCGAAGAAATGCTCGAATCGGGGCCAGATGTTTTGATAGCGCTTTTTGAAAAAGTAAAAAGCAAAGAGGAGCGACTACTGCTTGCTGAGTTTTTTAATTTGCTTCTGCTTAAAAATTGGCGCATTCCTGAAGCTACACTCCCAGATCTGATGGATTTGGGTATAAAGCAAAAAGATATCAGGCTATCAATTTGCAAAGTCATTGGAGAAAGAGGAAAATGGCTGGCAGAATTTAATCCAGACTGGAATTATGTCAAAGAGAATCAACTACCCGGAGAAAAAGACTTTTTGACTGCAAGCAGAGCTCAAAGGCTTCTTTATTTTGCAAAATTAAGAGCTGAAAATCTAGATGAGGCAAGAAAACTTCTGAAAGAAATCTGGAAAAATGAAGATCCAAAATCAAAACTTGAATTTCTAAAATGTCTTGAAAAAAACCTGAGCAGCAAGGACCTTGATGTTTTGGAACTGGCAGTAAAAGACAGTAGCAAAGATCTTAGCTATGAGGCAATTGGCCATTTAATGAAAATTCCTGATTCATTTATTGTATTGTCCTTTCAAAATTATCTGCTCGAAATTGTTCAGTTTGAAAGTACTGCTGGTCAACTAAAGATTCTTTTGGATGGAAAAATGCTGGAAGAAAAATTAAAGAAAACTGGTTTGAATAACAGATTGGACAAGAATAACGACATAAGAGAAGCTAAACCATTAGCGACAATATTGTCTATTGTTCCGATAAAATATTGGACAGAGATTCGTAAAATAGAGTTTAAAAGCATTTTGGAAGCTGCTTTTAATCATGAATTCAGGAATGCCTGGTTTTGGGGATTCGCAAAATCTCTGCAAGTTTTTCCAGATAATGAAATGATGACTGAACTTCATCGCTTTTTGTTTAAAAAACCCGAAAAACTGAATGCCATTTATTTAAACCCTGCAATTTTTGTAGAAGGCCCTTATAATGAGCTTTTTAATAAAATTAGCTTGGCCTACATCAGACAGGAAAAGAATCTTAAACATCCAATGACTAATATTTTACTTTGTAAAATTATGCCCTGGAATAGGGAGCTAAGCACGGAGTTTATGAATATTTTGATGCAAGAAAGTGAACAAAGTACAACTTTTGAAAAATATTGGACTGATTTGCTGTATTTTGCATCCTATAATGTAGACACTGAACTTGCAGCAAATTATAAACTGCAATGGATGGAAAGGAATCACTCTGTATGGGATTCTCATCTGAAAATCTACTTTGATGTGATTGATATAAGAAAAGAACTTATTGAATTAGAAAAGTATTAAGCATTCCTAATGTCGGATAATCAAAATATAAATGTTTTAAGGCCTCATGCAGAGCATATTTATGCACATGAACTTGAAAAAATAATTGCCTTTGACAATAGGCCAAAACCAAGTTCCTGGAAACTTTCACCTTGGGCTGTGGTCGATTATCTGATGGGTACAACCCTTGAGGATGGTTTTGAAATAGAGCCTAAATATTTTGGAAACAGAAGATTGATCGAAATTGCAGTAGCGACCCTGGCAACTGACAGAGCATTGCTTTTGCTGGGAGTGCCCGGTACTGCAAAATCTTGGGTGAGCGAACATATTGCAGCTGCCATAAGCGGCAACTCCAAACTGATGGTACAGGGAACTGCCGGCATAGGAGAGGAGGCCATACGGTATGGTTGGAACTATGCCGAACTTTTATCAAAAGGCCCATCAAAAGAGGCATTGGTGGCTTCGCCTATAATCAGGGCCATGGAGACAGGTGCTATCGCCAGGGTGGAAGAACTTACCCGTATACCGGCAGATGTGCAGGACACCTTAATTACGATTTTATCTGAAAAAGTATTGCCAATTCCCGAACTCAATAGTGAAATTCAGGCACAGAAGGGATTTAATATTATAGCAACAGCCAATGACCGTGACAAAGGAGTGAATGAACTATCATCGGCATTAAAAAGGCGTTTCAATACCGTTGTGCTTCCCCTTCCTTCGAGCATGGAAGAAGAGGTTAATATCGTCAAACTTCGGGTAGAAAAATTGGGCAAAATGTTGGAAATTCCTGCAGAAATGGCCCCCATCAAAGAAATTGAAAGACTGGTAGCAATATTCCGAGAATTGCGCAGCGGCAAAACTACCGATGGCAGAACAAAATTGAAATCGCCCAGTTCTACACTCAGTACAGCCGAAGCAATTTCTGTTATCAACAGTGGTCAGGCGCTTGCGGCACACTTTGGAGACGGTTCTATAAAAGCATATGATTTGGCATCTGGTATTCTGGGTGCTATCATAAAAGATCCCATTCAGGATACAGAAATTTGGAATGAGTACCTGGAAACAATCGTTAAAGACAGAAAAGAATGGTCTGATCTTTACAGAGCATTTAAAGATTTGCAATAAAAAATACAATTATGAAAAATATTGTCTTTTTGATACTGATAATAACCTCTTTTTTGAAATTGAATGCACAGAATATCTGGACCTTGTACAACGAACAGAATTCTGGACTTCCAAATAATACTGTGAGGGTTTTGGCGGTTGACCAGCTTAATAGGAAATGGATTGGTACCGACTATGGACTTGCCATGTACAATGACACAACTTGGACAGTTTACAATATTCAAAATTCTCCGCTTACAGATAATACCATCCGGGCTTTACATGTCGATGCAGACAATTCGATTTGGGTAGGCACTATGGCCGGTGGATTGTATCATTTTGATGGTAGCAATTGGACAAATTATAATAAAAATAATAGCGGAATCCCCGATAATTATGTCCGATCAGTTACAACTGACAGCATGGGAAGAAAATGGATTGGAACAGTTGAAGGACTGGCACTTTTTGATGATTTGAACTGGCGGGTTTGGACAACCTTTAATTCGGATTTGTTTTCAAATAATATCTCAACCCTTGTTTTTGATGGAGGAAATAGGGTAACGGCTGGCTCTGTTAACGGTGGAATTGCTGTCATGATTGATACGGCAATGACAGTTTATTGCAGGAACAACAGTAGCGGAATACCTGATAATTCCGTGTTACAAATAGCCATCGACAGCAGTGGTCATTACTGGTTTGCTTCTCCTGCAGCCGGTGTTTTTGTTGATTGGGGGAATTTGAACTGGCAGATTTACAATCAGGCCAATTCAGGCATGCCGGTTAGTGCATCCACCTGTATTTTTATCGATGAAAATGATGTTCAATATATTGGTACAGAACAGAACGGAATGGTAAAAAGAACAATGCCAGACAGTTGGGAATATTATACAAGCGCCAATTCAGACCTTGCCGACAATGGCATACATGCCCTAATTAAAGACCAAAACGGTTTACTTTGGATTGGAACGCATCAGTCGGGATTGCAAAGTCTGCAGACTAATCTTAGTTCAACTTTTCAAGAAATCGAAAGTCTGAAACTCTATCCAAACCCTGCAGCCAATTATCTATCTATTGAAACTGACCAAATTATTAAAACAGTCAGAATTGTAGATTTTAGCGGTAGAAATGTCAAGATTTGCAAAGACAACCTTATTGACATTTCAGCTTTGCCCCAAGGAAATTATTTTATTGAAATTCAAACCGAAAAAACTGTTCAGCGGACAGTTTTTGTAAAAATTTAGAAAATGACCAATAAAGAAATTGCCAATGCCTTTTCTCAGCTGGCTGAGCTGATGGAATTTTATGAGGAAGAGTCCTTTAAGATACGTAGTTATAGCAATGCTTACAGGGTCCTCAGGTCAGTTGACAGCCAATTGTCAGAAATGAGTCTGAACGAGCTGAAAGAAATTAAAGGGGTTGGCGACGCTATTGCCAACAAAATTCTGGAGTTGACTAAAAACGGCAGAATGAGGCTTTTGGATACCTATCTCGAAAAAACGCCTTCGGGAATTGTTGCATTGCTCGGAATTAAGGGAATGGGGGTAAAAAAAGTGCAACAATTGTGGAAAGATTTAGGCATTGAATCACCAGGAGAATTGCTGTATGCCTGCAATGAAAATCGTTTGGCAGAGCTAAAAGGATTTGGGGAAAAAACTCAGCAGAATATTAAAGAACAGCTGGAATATTATTTTCAGTCATTGGAAAAATACCGTTGGGCATCGGTCGAAAAAGAGGCAGATGATTTGCTCGATGACCTTTCAGATATCTTTGAAAAAGTTAGTCTTAGTGGAGCTTTTAAACAGTTAAATCCTGTTTTGGATGCGATTGAATTTGTTATTGAAACAGATGATTTTACAAAACTTACAGAAGCGGCACTTTTAAATGAGGCTCTTGACAGAGGAGCAATATTTGAAGGCAGATGCAAAAGTTCAGGGGTAAAAGTCAAGATACACAAGGCCGAAAAAGGGCTTTTTGCGCAAAAACTATTACAAACTAGCTCATCTGAGGAACTATTTAATTTAGTCAAAAGCAATGTGCCTGATTGTAAAAATCTAGACGAAAAAACAATTTTTGAGCAGGCTGGATTGCCTTTTATTCCTTATGAATTGAGAGATATGCCTGGGGTTGAAAGCTTTAAGGAAATACCCGAATTGGTTAAGCTTTCTGATGTTAAAGGTATAATTCATGCACACAGCGATTATAGCGACGGGCAAACTAGCCTCAAAGTGTTGGCAGATTATGTTCGCAGTTGCGGTTATACCTATCTTGGCATTACAGATCACTCTCAATCTGCTTTTTATGCAAATGGTCTGAAGCCAGAAAGGGTCTTGAAACAATGGGAAGAAATTGAACTTTTAAATAAAGATTTTGAGGATTTCAGCATTTTAAAAGGGATAGAATCAGACATTAAAAACGATGGCGAGCTCGACTATGAAGATGAAATTTTAAAGGGTTTTGATTTTATCATTGCCTCCGTTCATAGCAATCTGAAAATGACTGAAGAAAAAGCTACAGCCAGATTGATTAAAGCAATTGAAAATCCTTACACGTCGATGCTAGGTCATCCCACCGGCAGACTTTTGCTTGCCAGGCCCGGATACCCAATCAATCATAAAAAAGTTATAGATGCCTGTGCTGCCAATAAGGTAGCGATTGAGATAAATGCCAATCCATTGCGCCTGGATCTTGATTACGCCTTTTTACCTTATGCAATTGAGAAAGGAGTGAAGATTTCTATCAATCCCGATGCACACAGCAAAGATGGGGTGCATGACCTACGCTATGGCGTGCAGGTTGCAAGAAAAGGATTACTTAGAGCTGATAATTGTATAAATACTTTTTCTGCCAATGATTTTTTGACAGCGCTCAAAAAATAGGTTTTACTCAAAAAAATTTATTCGAAAAGCTTAAAAAATGCTTAAGTCCATAATTCTTCTGTTTGATTGAAATTCAAATTTTATAAAGATATTAACCTCAACTAAAGAAGATTTTAATTACATTTGAATTTGAAAAACCCGATTTTATTGGCTATCGAAATAGCTTAGTTTTATAAATTTATTATCCTGACAAATTTTAAAAGCTTAACAATGAAAGATGATAATAACAATGGACCTGGCGGTCCGGAGCAACCAGGCGATGCAGGAGGTGATTTAAGTGGCTTCATGCAAAGAGAAAGTGGTTCTCCTGTTATAGTAACTGAAAATGTATTTTTAGTAAAAGAATACAGCATGGATAACATTGCACATTTTTTTAGTGCGAATGAGAATATTGTAAACTACGACAACGGTGATAAATATATTGGTGAGCTATGGGATGGCTTAAGAAATGGTGTAGGAAAATACACCTATTTAGAAGATAGAAATCTGTATTTCGGAGAGTGGATAATTGGCACAAGGCATGGTTTGGGGGTTTTTATATGGAACGATGGAGAGAAATATGAAGGAAATTGGGTTTACGGTAAGATGCATGGAAGAGGAAAATATTCCTATGCCAATGGCGACTTTTTTGATGGGGATTGGATCAATGATATGAAACAAGGTTTTGGCGATTATAATTACAAAAGCAGCGGAAGCAGATACAGTGGCAACTGGATGAATGATAAACGCAATGGGAAAGGTAGCTTTTGGTGGGCGAATGGAGATCATTATGATGGATTATGGACAGAAAGTAAGATGAGCGGCTATGGAGTGTACACCTTCGCTGGTGGCGAAACTTATGAAGGCAATTGGATGAACGATGAAAGAAATGGCTTTGGTGTTTACAGTTATGACAATGGAGACCGTTTTGAAGGTGTTTGGATGAATAATAATCGTACTGGTAAAGGAATTTATTATTATGAAAACGGAGATGTTTATGAAGGAGATTTTCTGGACAATCAATTTCATGGCTATGGTAAATTTATCTTCACAAATGGCGCAATAGACAATGGTCTTTGGGATAACGGCAAATTGATTAAGTCTAATTAAGGAAATATTTGTAAAAACATCTACCACCTTTTCATCAGGTAAAAAGAAAATATGTTGAATTTGCTTATACAGATAGGTTTTATGAATGTTACAATTTGGGATCTTTTGGATGTCCTGATTGTAGGCTACCTCCTGTATCAGATATACAAGCTGCTAAGAGGGAGTTTAGGATTCAACATTTTTCTTGGATTGGTGTTGATTTATATACTTTGGTGGGTTGTTAGTGCACTTGGAATGCCTTTGTTGTCAACTATCTTAGGCCAATTTATTAGTGTAGGTATGATTGCTCTTTTGATTGTCTTTCAGCCAGAGGTACGTAGATTTTTAATTTTTGTAGGACAGGGTTCCTTACATACCCGTTTTTTGGAGCGAATTTTTGGACGCGACCTGAATCGGTCAAGCCAACAAAAAGAAAATTTGGTTAAGGAAATTGTTAAAGCTGCCGAGAAGATGTCTGAAGAAAAAACTGGAGCACTTTTATTGATTTCATCGGGTTCAAACCTCGAGGGATATTACAGCTCCGGCGTAATGATAAATGCAGAAATAAGTGCACAACTATTGCTAAGTATTTTTAGTAAGACAAGCCCTTTGCACGATGGAGCCACTATAATTTCTGATAAAACTATTACTGCAGCCAGTTGCGTGTTACCGGTCTCCGATCGTCCCGATATTCCACAACAATTGGGATTGAGACACAGAGCAGCCATAGGGGTAACCGAAACTTCTAACGCAGTGGCATTTATAGTATCGGAAGAAAGCGGACAAATTTCATTTGCAAGAAGAGGCGATATTACACAAAATATAACCCTGGACCAAATGTCAAAACTATTAAAAAAAGCACTTTAAAAATTAACATTATTAGAACTGTAGAATATGAATTTATTTAAACTTAGTTGGAAAAATTTAATATCGAAGCCGCTGAATATGGGGCTTAGTTTATTACTGGTGGCACTTGGAGTAGGTTTGACTTCTATACTTTTATTGATCAATAAACAGTTTCAAGACAGACTTTATAACAATGTGGAAGGTATAAATATGGTGATTGGTGCAAAGGGTAGTCCACTACAGATGATTCTTTCCAGTGTTTATCATATCGATGTGCCTACCGGTAATATCCCATTGAAAAAAACCAAATGGTTGAAAAAAAGTAAATTTGTGTCAAAGGCTATTCCACTTGCCTTGGGCGATAGTTACAAAGGTTTCAGAATTGTTGGCACCGATCACCAACTACCTGAACACTATAAAGTTCGGATTAACAATGGAAAACTTTGGGAAAAAGACATGCAGGCTTGCGTAGGTGCAAAAGTTGTCCAAAAACTAAAGCTTAAAATTGGCAGCACTTTTCATGGATCTCATGGTTTGGTAAACGATGGCATGCATGTGCATGAAACCTTTCCCTACAAAGTAGTCGGTATTTTTGCTCAAAGCAACACGGTGCTAGATCAGCTGATTCTTACAAATGTTTCATCCGTTTGGCGAGTTCATGAAGAACATGATCACGAAGAGGAAATAATAGAAGAAGGCGCTAGTGAAAACAATGACAGCACTAAGGAAGATAGTCATAATCATGCTTCTCATAGTCACGATGGGCACAATCACGATGAGCATAACCACGATGGACACAATCACGATGGACACAATCACGATGAACACAACCACGATGAGCATAGTCACGATGGACACAACCATGATGATCACAATCATGCAGCTGAAGCAGATAAAGAACTAGCACCAATATCGGAAGAAGGGAAAGAAATTACAGCCATGCTGGTAACTTTTGCCAAAGATCAACAAGGCAATACCTCAACAATGGCTACAGTACAAATTCCAAAAATTATTGATGAAACAGAAGGTTTGGAAGACTTAGGCTATGCCATTCCTGCCATTCAACTAAGAAGACTTTTAGATAATATGGGATTGGGTGCTGGTTTTCTTTATGTGCTTGCAATCATAATCATTGGTATTTCAGCATTTAGTATGTTTATTTCTTTGTACAGTTCCATGAAAGAACGCAAATATGAAGTTGCTTTGATGCGCACAATGGGAGCCTCAAGAATGAAGCTTTTCTTTATGGTTTCTCTGGAGGGAATTTTAATAGGGCTATTTGGCTATATCATAGGCATGATTATCAGCCATGGAGGCATGGCAATTTTGGCGGGATATCTTGAAGATACCTATCAGTACAGCTTTTCTGCAACAATGTTTTTAATCGAAGAATTTTACCTTTTATTAGGTTCTTTGTCAATAGGTTTTATTGCAGCTTTAATACCTGCTTTGCAGGCATACCGTACTAAT
>CANETR010000025.1 GCA_947441325.1 Saprospiraceae bacterium | reverse complement strand
CGTTGTAGGTGCTTATATATATTTGCAGCCGGTTTTGACGGCGCTTATAGCCGTTATTGGTGGGCATGATAATCTTACACTCACCATTACAGTATCCTCTTTACTCATCTTTGCCGGAGTTTACTTGGTTTCTTACAAAAAGTAGTAAAAAAATCAAAAGAACTAACGCGCTCATTTTTAGCTTAATACGCAATACTGCAATAAAAATTCTTAAAAATTTAAGATTTTTTTTAAAATACTACGCACCAAACTAAATTCTTCCTGCATCTTATTTATTAGAATCAAATAATTAGTTTGACATTTTTAACAAAATAATGATTCTAAATAGTTGATTTATTCGAAACTACTATAAAGTTTCGTTCTGACAGTCTCATGAGCTTTTTAGGTTTTTATATTATTCACACTTAAAACACTTAAGGGTATGGAAACGCTTATGCTTCAACCAATCTGTCTCGCTGTTTTTTTTCTTGATGGAAACAGCGTTTTGATGACAGTCGCTGCTGCTGCAGCCATGATTTATCTTTATATCTTAATCGCTAAAAAAATTAAGCCTGAAGGCAAAAAAGGCCGTATGCTCGAAAAAACTACTATCAGTAGGGGTATCGGAATTTCTGCGGCGCTGTTTTTTACCGCTGTGCTCATGTCATGGACCTCTGAAAAAACGGAACAACAATTTGTCGAAACAATTGAAGAGGAAGTGATTTGGGCCAATGAGGTCTCCGAAACTGTTGACATTAAAAAAGAACTGCCAAAAGCCAATATTGAGCCACCAAAACTGGAAAGTCCAAAGTTTGAAATCAAGGAAATCATAGAAAAACTGCCCGATGAAAAAAAAGCAGTCACAGGCAGCACCGACGGAAAAGGCGATGAAAAAAACAAGTCAATTGGCACTGAAATAAAATTGCCCGATTTCGAATTGGAAGATAACAGAAAAAAAGAAGTCGAAATCGAAATGCCACTCACCTTTGCCGAAAAAATGCCCAGATACTGCGGTTGCGAAGAGGCCGGACAAAAAGAGGAAGAGAAAAGAATCTGTTCCGACAAAAAAATGACTGCCTATCTTGCAAAGGTTGTCGATTATCCACTCATGGCAAGAGAAATGGGTTACGAGGGCAAAGTTTTTATCAGTTTCACCGTTGAAACTGATGGCAGGCTCAGCAACATCGAAATCAAAAAAGATATGACTCCAGGTGGTGGAATGGGCAATGCAGCAAAAAAAGCAGTGGAAAAAATGGCCAAAGAAAGCTGCTGGCAAGCTGCCGAACAAAAAGGAAGAAAGGTAAGACTTAGACTTACTGTTCCGGTTCAGTTCAGAATAAGAACAAATTAATTTTAAAAAAAATGCAGTTGGTACACACCAAAATTTATTCAACCTGCATCTATGTTTTTGTATTCAATTGAAAGCGTTCTTTGAAAACTTCTTATGGGAAAATCGAAATATAACTTTAGCTGAAATAAAAAAAGTGAAGGTATAAGTCCACAAGCAGAAAAATTAATTATTTTTGGCCTTGAAATCAATTTTACAATTTAACCAAATATTGAAAATTATCATGGACTTTCCAAGCAGTTTGAAATACACCAGCGATCACGAATGGATTCGCATTGAGGGCGAGAACGCCTATGTTGGTATCACAGCTTTTGCTCAAGGCGAATTAGGTGACATCGTTTATGTCGATATCAGCTCTGAAGGTGAAACCCTAAAACAGGGAGATGTCTTCGGTTCTGTTGAAGCAGTAAAAACCGTTGCCGACCTTTACATGCCAGTAAGCGGTGAAATTTTGGAAATAAATGCCGGTCTTAATGACGAGCCTGAACTTGTAAACAGCGATCCATACGAAAAAGGTTGGATGGTAAAAATCAAACTAAGCGACCTTTCGGAACTTGACGGTCTGATGGATGCCGATGTTTACCGTTCAAGCATCAATGCCTAAATGGCTTAGGCTTTGGCCCTTTGTCGCAGTCATTGTTGCCATTTTTTGGTTATCGGTGATAAAAACTCCAGGCCTGAAACTTTATGAAAATTGGTTTTGGGATAACATAGACAAATTTGGCCATGCCCTAGCTTATGCAGCTTTATATTTCAGCGGAGCATATTCGCTCCAAAATTTTTCTGATAAGAAGCAATTGACCCTCAGCAATTTGAAAGTTTTATTTGCTTTCAGTTTTCTGTATGGTTTTTTAATTGAAATCTTGCAGCATTTTCTGCCTCATCGAAGTTTCGACCCCTTTGATATGTTAGCCAACACCCTGGGGTTGATTATTGGTGCAGTAATTTTTGCAAGATTGTTCCCAAAGGCTTTTTTATCTTAAAATAAAGCTGTATTTTTAAACGATTTTATCACTTAACAACTGAAGTTATGCTTTTCATGGGATTATTTTCAGCCGCGCTGACGCTAAGCATTCAGGTACCTACAATAGGTGCAGTTGGTGGTTTTTTGGCAATAACCGCTGTCATTACAGGGGGTATTTATCTTTTCAAATATGTATTGAACAGACAAACCGCCAAATTACTTCAACAAAAAAGCGACACTTCCAAAAAATCATCCACACTTAGAAAATACGACGAAGTAGGTATTTTCAAGTACAGCGGAACGATTTACACCGGAGGTTTTGCTACTGCATTGCTTATCTGTTTCTTGGCGATTAACTGGACAACTTCTGAAACCGAAAAGGTTGAAGAAAAAGTAGAAATGGACCTTACTCAGGCCGAAGTGGAATTGGATGTTCAAAACACACCACCGCCACCGCCACCACCACCACCACCACCGCCACCGCCGCCACCGCCACCAACTACCATACAAATTGATGATAATGTAGTGGAAAAGGAACCTGATATTAAACCTCAGGACGAAGATAAACAAGACCTCGAAGGTGACAAAAATGGCGTTGAAGGTGGAACAGGTGAACCTGCACCAATCGTTATTGCTGGAGAGCCTGAACCGGTTAAAGTTGTTGAACCTGAAATTTTTACAATCGTAGAAGAGCAACCCTCTTTCCCTGGTTGTGAGAAAATTAGCGATAAAACAGAACGCCAAAAATGTTCCGATAAAAAAATGGTAACTTTCCTTGGACAAAAAGCAGGATATCCTTCAATGGCGCGGGAAGCTGGCTTCGAAGGAACTGTATTTATCCGTTTCGTTGTTGAACCCGATGGAAATATTTCCAATATCGAGGTTCTGAAAGATCAGACTCCGGGTGGTGGATTGAAAGATGCCGCACTCAAAGCTGTTCAGGCAATGAATACAATGGGCGAAAAATGGAACCCCGGTAAACAACGTGGCAACCCAGTACGTGTACGCGTAGTAGTTCCAGTAAAATTCAAACTGCAGTAATTATTACTACATAATATTATTGAATGGTCTTATCTTAATCCGGTAAGACCATTCCTTTTTAAGTCAATAAAGCTTAACTAATCAGGATGAAAATCGGGCTTTTCTTTGGTTCATTCAATCCCATACACAGCGGGCATCTCATCATTGCAAACTATCTGGTAGAAGAAAGCGATTTGGATGAATTGTGGCTTGTTATTTCTCCGCACAATCCTTTCAAGGAAAGGAGTAGCCTGGCCGATGATTATGTTAGATATGAAATGGTGCTTCGCTCAGTTGAAGATCATCCTAAATTAAAAGCCTGTAATGTAGAGTTTGATTTGCCTAAACCATCGTACACCATTGATACCCTCACCTATCTGCGCGAGGAGCATCCGGATAATGTATTTGTACTAATCATGGGCGGCGATAATTTGGGTTCACTAAATAAATGGAAAAACTACGAGCTGATTCTAAAAAACTTTTCCATTTATGTATATAAAAGGCCCGATTATGAATTGGGAGATTTAGCCAAAAATCCTAATGTAAAGATTTTTGAAGAGGCCCCACTTATAGAAATCTCTTCCACTTTTATCCGCAAATTAATAAAAGAAGGAAAGTCAATACGCTACTGGGTCACTGAAGAAACCAGAGAAATTATCGAATCAACAGGCTTATACCGTTAAAACGCTTATTTCTTTTTGCTAAAGCGTTTTCTACGTCTCCAACTGTAAATCACACCAAAAACTGAAAGAACTATCAGTGGCAAAGCCAGATTTATCAGCTGCCATTTGGTCTCTTCTTTGAAAGCTCTTTCCTGATCGAGCGGACGTAGTTTAATTTCCTTACTTCTAGCCTCTATTAAGCCCGAATCATCGAGCAGATATTCGATGCTATTCATAAGAAATTCTTTATTGGCAAAGATTCTTGGGCCAGATTCGGGATGAAATCCTGCACCCATAGGTACTATCTTTCCGGATGTTGGATAGACTTCATTTTTAGCAATATCGCCATCAGATACTACAATCATTTTTGCAAAATTGCCCTGTGCTTTAATAGGATAATTACCTGCAGAAGCCCATTTACTAGTCACTTCCGGCGGAAGCCTGTTTCTGAAAAAAGATTCAAAATTTCCTTCCAATAAAACAGCAATTGTCTGATTCCCCTTTGTAAAAGCATCAGCTTTGATAGCTGGGTCAATCGCATCGAGACTCACAGGTGTTGGCGGATATTGTACACGGCTATATTTTGAAGATCTCAAAAGAGGTATTTTAGTAATGCTTGCTTTTGTTTTTACCGTATCAATACTCGATGCATATTTGGTTAGGACATAGTCCATATTTTTTACAATCGGATGGTCGATTGAGTTTTTACCACTTTCTTTAGCTTCAATTGGTGTAAGATATGGAAATGCCAATGGATAATAAAACCATTTTGGATTGGCTTTCTGCCCCTGTCCACTTTGCAGTCCGATCATAGAAGCAGCATCGAAAGAGGCTATAAGATTAGCATTGATACGCACGCCATAGTTAAATAAAAGCTTTTGCAAATCATGCTGATTCTCAAATGGGACCGCCTGGGCGCTTTTATTTCTAAGGCTATCATCCGCCATGTTCAGTCCATCCACCATCCAAAGCATTCTTCCGCCATTCATAACGTACTGGTCTATTTTGAACTGATCGTCATAACTGAAAGCTTCTTGTGGCTTTTGAACAATAACAAGATTGATGTTAGAGTCGATCTGATTCACCTGCGAAAGGTCAAGTCTGGCAATATCATAATATTCGAACAGGGCTTTTTCAAAATCATTTGTAAAAGGACGTTGTAGTTCTCCGTGCCCATTGAGCAGTACAATTCTGGGTCTTTGACGCTGCTTTAATTTCTGAATAGCAACAGCAAATTTATACTCCAAAAAATTAATAGAGGGGTCAATGTCGGAAGGCTGATAATAGCCATCGCCTAATTCAATGAGGTTAATAGCCTGAATTTGGTTGCCATAACGGATAACTGCAGAAGGGAAAACCAACATAGCACGAGCCTGTCTTTTATCCATAATCTGCAATGGCATAATTCCCTGCTTTCCAAGTTTCTGCTGCATTTCCTTGCGCTCCGTATCATTACCTTCCAAGGGATTCAAAAAACGATAATCAATCAAATTGCCCGAGCGCTCTCTGAATACATTGAGCAAATCGCGGGTTGCATTTTGCAAATGCCTGAATTCTGAAGGAAATTCTCCCTCGAGATAAATTTCAATGGTAAATGCTGTGGTATCTTTTTCCAAAGAGGCCAATAATTTATTGGTAGCATTCATCATTGTGAAACGCTTGTCCTCTGTCAGGTCAAATTTGGTATAAACAAAAGAGCCCAATAGATTGATAACGACAACTATTGCCAGCAACATAAGCAGCCAAACAAGCGATTGAATACGTTTAGAGTTTTTCATGAAAATATATTTGAGAAATATATCAGAGTCAAAAAAATATAAATTTATTTACCATTTTCTTTTTTCCATCGCTGTCTTCGCAGCAAAAAGGAAAACTGCTATGACACTCAAAAAGTATAAGAGGTCTCGCGTATCAATCAATCCACGGCTGATTGAGGCATAATGAAAATTAATGCCCAAACTTTCCACCAGGCTGTCCATCCCTCCAAAGAAAATAGGCAGGCGGCTGATACTGCTAAAAGCATCGTAGGTAAATGCACAAAAGAATAGACCCAGTATAAAGGCTACTATCTGATTTTTAGTAATTGTAGAAGCAAAAATTCCAATTGATGCAAAAGTAGATCCAAGAAAAAAGAGACCAATATAAGAACCCCAGGTAGCACCAATATCCAGATTGCCCTTGGGCATACCCAATTCCCAAATTGAAAAGAAATAAATAAAAGTGGGCAGAATTGAAAGTATAATCAAAAACAGGCAGGCAAGGTATTTACCTATCAATATCTGCCAATCGCTAAGCGGGCGGGTAACCAAAAGCTCAATAGTGCCACTTTGAATTTCCTCTGCAAAGCTTCGCATTGTGATAGCAGGAATCAAAAATAAAAAGATATAAGGTGCCATCCCAAAAAAACTGTCCATGGTTGAAAACCCATAACTTATGACACTGTAATCGGGGAAAACCCACATAAATAAGCCTGTTCCCAAAAGAAAAACAGCAATAGCGATATAACCCACCAAAGAGCTTAAAAAATGATTAACTTCTTTAATAAAAATACTCCACATATATCCGAGCTGATTTATTTGTTTTTTTTAATTGGATAAACCGGATTTCTATCATTGTAAATGAGCAATGTTTTGAACAATTTGCTCTCCTTTTCTTCATTTTTCATTTCTTCAATAGATTTTAGCAATCCTTTATCATCTGAAGCCCATGCTTTAAAGTTATCGAAACTAAAATCTATATTTTCACCGCTTTGAAAATGCATTAGTTTTTGAATAAAAACCAAGTCTCTATTAGTAACTGTTTTTTTGCCAATTCTTTCGCCTGTGTAAGGGTTGTGAACATACATAATAACTTCTTTCTCGCGAAATGCCTTATAGTAATAATAACTCAACTTGCCTACTACATGCAATTTTACAAAATAGTACCTGCCATCCTGTTTATCTTCAGTTCTGATGTAGGGAGCATTCTGGATACAGAGTCCCCATATTGGTTCTTTGATTAAGCTATCGAGCAAATACTGAGATTCCGCTTTCAAAATTAAGATATTTTCCTCTGCATTCAAATCATATTTAAGAATTGATACTAAGGAATCGGCAGAAGGCTCATCAGCAGTGAAATCTGAAAAGCTTTTGTATATACCTGCTTTAAATGGAAAGTTATTACTAATGGCTACTTGAGTAAAAACTAATCGCGGTATAATTAGAATAAAACAGATAAATAATTTTTTCAGCATAATTTAAATTGTTCGGTTTTTAATAAAAACGCCTGCATAGCAGCAGGCGTCAATATCGTACCAAACTATAACAAAAGTTTATTTTTTAATGAGCTTTTTCAAAACATCCTCTTTGATCTCAACTTTATACTCCTGTCTTAAAGTAGCAATGAGACTTTTTTCCAATTGATCCTGATAATCTGCAACTACATAGCCACGGGCTTCTTCTAATGTTTTGGTTGATGCAGAAGTTATTGATTCAATCTTAGTAAAGTAAAAAACATCCTCTTTGCTATAACCCTTACTAACAGAGCCAACTTTCCACTTCATTTCATCTACTTCTTTATTTTTGCCTTTTTCATATGTACCATCATTGCTTTGCACAACGGCATTTTCTTTATTATACGTAGTTTTCACCTGTTCGGCTTTGTCTTTTTGAGCAGCTTTTTTAATAGCCTTCAACAGCTTTTCATCTTTACTTTTCACGGTGTAGAACGTTACTTTTGCACGATCTTTCCACTGATATTTATTTTTGTTGGCATCGTAAAACTTCTTGAGACCCTCTTCATCGCTCGAAGCTTTATCCCAAACCAATTGTTTTTTTACCTCGAATAACAAAATACCTTCTTCATACTCTCTCATAAGGGCTTTGAATTCTGGATATTTTTTATCCAACTGAGTCTCTTCAAACTCGAGGCATTTTTGTGCGACTAATTTATTTAAAATACGGTCAATTGCGCCTTCCAAGGTTCTTGGATTCATAGAGAATCGCTCATTTGGAGAGCGTTGAGCCAATTGTGCAAACTCTTTTACGGTACCTTTTCTATCGCCAAGTGTAAAAATAGCGCGCTCATCACCCAAAAGATTATTCTCGGGATTCCAGCGACCTTGCAGGAAGTTGGCATCAGCTTCCAGAATTTTTATCAACTCTTTCATAACAGTAGCATCTAAGCTATAGCCTGCTTCACGTTTGATGCGTTCGGTAAGGGTATCCTGAACAATTTTGAAACGCTCGTTCTGTTTGATTTTATTGGTCAATTCACCTTTTACTTCCTGATAAGTAGGATTTTTCATGGCTTTAATTCTCTTGAGAATATGCCAGCCAGCGTTCGTTTGTACGGGCGCAGAAATAGCTCCGTCTTTGGATAGGTCAAACACTGCTTTTTCGAAATCTGCAGGGAATTTATTGATACCAATCCAACCTCTAATTCCTCCACGCGATTTGGTAGAATTGTCCATCGAAAATTTTGTAGCCAATTCCTCGAAAACATCGGTGGTTTTAAGCACATTGTACAATGAGTCAATTTGCTTTTTTGCAGCTTCGTCATTGCCTCTTACAAGAATATGAGCCAATTGAACCTGACCATAAGCCGGACGGACATCCGTCACACGTATAATGTGGAAACCGAATTTGCTGCGTACAATGTCAGAAACCTGGCCTTTAGCTGTATTGTACATTGCTTTTTCCAGTTCGTAAGGAAGTGACAAAGTGGTAAAAAATCCCAAATCGCCACCATTATTTTTGCTAAAGTTATCTTCTGAATATTGCTTGGCAAGATCAGAGAAATTATCTGATGTCAGTTGATTTTTTACACGTTTTGCCTTTTCATAGGCTTCGCGGGTTTCGGCTTCAGAAGCTGTTTCGGGAACAGTAAAAAGTATATGGCTGATGCGTCTGTCCTCTTTTGACCATTCGAAGGCTTCTTTTACCAATTTTTCAGTGATTTCACGGTCGGTAAGATAAGTACTTGACAATTGGCGCTTGTATTGATTTTGCTCGCGCTGCACTTCCGCATTTTTATCCAATCCCAAATCCACTGCTTTGGCAACCTGCAATTTGAAATTGATATAAAGCTGCATATAATCACGAAGGGAAGCCTCTGAAAAATCGGCCTTGTCTCCATTGTGTTTCACATAGATGTATGTAAATTCAGATACTCTTACCTCTTTACCGTTTACTGTAAATAGTACAGGGTCATCAGAGTTTGGCAGGGGACAAGAAACACATACCCCGTTTTTGGGATAGTAATGTGCTGAAAGGGTCTTTGAAAAACCTACTAGAAACAGTACGATAGCAAAGGAAAAAGCTATTCGGTATGTCATAATAATATTGATTTTGATATTTGACAAAAAAGAAAGCAAAGACTGTGAAACTTTGCGGCGTAAATTTAATTATTTTTGTTTAAATAATATCAGTTTAAGCCCATTATCACAAAAAATGATACAAAGTCCTATCTTTGCCGTATAAATAACTAAATTAATGTTCTGATGTTCAAAAATGCTGCCATATTTCTCTTGGCTTTTGCCCTTCTGTCTTGTAAAACTCAAATCTCAGACAAGGCTAAAAAGGAAGATTCTCCTGTAAAAATTGCTAAATATTATGTTCGTTATATCGAACAGATAAAGGAGCTCCAGATAGAGGCTAAATATATTAATAAAAGTGACTCTACTTTTAGTATGCCAGGTGGAGTGTATGTTTCTGATTTCAAACTCGAAGGCAAGAACCTGCCTAAAGAGGGTTGGATGCACCGATACATAAAAAGACCGAGTGGCTGCGACAGTTTATATGTTTTCTCCTATAAACCTGTTGCTGACTTTGAGGTAAAAGACTCGATAATTTTTCCAATTTACCGGAATTTTAAACTGGAAACACCTAAAATCAGTAAGAAAAATGGGGGCTTAGTTAGCTGGTCGGGCAATTCACTGATGCAGGATGATGGTCTGACGCTTGTTTTTGAAGATGCTTCCGGGGCAAGCTATACTATTAATCATGTGGGTATAACCCGAGGGCCGCAACTGGAAATCAGACCTGAGTTTCTGGAAGTTTTTGCCAAGGGTAAAGGTGTTTTGCGTATCGTTCACAAAAAAACAGTAATTGAAAAGAAAGATGAGCAGCGCAGTGTAAAACTGACTGAATACTACAGGATTCCTATTGATATAGAGATTGTAGACTAGTAAAATACAGCTCGAATCTATTTTCAATCCGATAGCTATCGGATTTCCTTGCTTTCAAATTTTCAAATTAACATGTACATTCTAGACGATAAATACCTGCTCTCTGAAGACATTTTTGACAAAAATTTTGTCTGTAACTTAAACGCCTGTAAAGGTGCCTGTTGCTGGGAAGGAGAATACGGGGCCCCTCTTGATGAGGATGAACTGGATATTCTGAAAGCGATCTATCCTGAAGTAAAACCTTATATAACAGCCGAGGGCATAAAAGAAATTGAAAAACAGGGCAATTATATAATAGACGAAGATGATGAGTTTTCTACGCCGCTCATAGGTGAAGCCGGGCCCTGTGTCTATATCAATTACAGCAATGATGGTACAGCCTACTGTGGTATTGAAAAAGCATATCTCGAAGGGAAAATCAATTGGCGCAAACCTGTTTCCTGCCATCTCTACCCGATAAGGCTACAACATTTGCCCGACTATATCGCGCTGAATTATGAAAAATGGGATATCTGCTCGGCTGCCTGCCAACTGGGCGATGAGCTCAAAGTACCCGTTT
>CANETR010000024.1 GCA_947441325.1 Saprospiraceae bacterium | reverse complement strand
TTATAGATGCCAATATGACGGAGTTGAAACTTACTGGTTTTATGTCGAACAGGGGCCGTCAAAATGTAGCTTCTTATTTGGTAAACGACCTTAAAATTAATTGGCAAATCGGGGCCGAGTATTTTGAGTCGCAGCTGATTGACTATGACCCAACGAGTAATTGGGTAAATTGGCTTTATGTTGCCGGCTTAGGCAACGACCCCAGAGAAGACAGATATTTTAATCCGCAGACCCAAAGCCGACGTTACGATGCACAAGCCGAGTATATGAAACTTTGGTTGCCGCACTTGAGACAGATGACTGCTGAGGAAATACATGAACTGAAATTGAGTAATAACCACAAAATTTAGTTCAGTCTTCAATTTTAGCAAAGAAGGTATAGGTAACCCATTTTTCGGGCGTGGCAGATTTATAAACATCGAAACTAATGCTTATAAATTTCTCTGGCGGACTCATACTGAGTGAGCCATGTATTTTCATGTCAATTTCGCCCTCGTAGCTACCTCTGTATTTGTAACCCTTTATTTCCTGTTCAAAGAAGGTAATGTCTACTGATTCTGCACCGTCTGTGCCGCTTTCGGCGGTGTAAGCAGCAATGGCAGGCAATTCGTTGTGCATGAGCCGAACATTGATTTTTGATGGCCCTGTTTGTGTAATCTCGAGACCGACGCCGGAGATGAATTCGGAATGATAGGGCGTAAATACACCATCGCCATTAAGTGTAATATCTTGGTTTTCTTTATTTCTGTCGTAATAATTGATTTCGAGATCACCTTCGTAAACACCGACTGTTTTTATACTTACATTTTCACCAACCTCTTTTATCTCCCTAATTTTGTGTTTTACCGAAAGCAGGTAATCTACACCTTCCAAAAAAAGCCATAATGGGGCTTTGTTGTGATATAAATCGGGCATTTCCTTGTAAATATTGAGTACCTGCATGCTGTCAAGCTGTTTACGGGAATAGCGCATGCCTGTAAGCCTGTCATTTGCCTCTTTCATACCCATTGTCATGAAAAAAGCATAGTTTTTGTCAAACATTTGTTGCAGGGTACCTCTGGGAGGAGGGTAGCTGCAGCGGCTCCCCATCACCACAGCACCGGCAAATATTTCAGGATTTCTTAGGCTCAAAGCCCAGCTGAGGTCGCCGCCCAAGGATACACCACTCAGGTAAATACGACTTGTATCGAGATTGTAGAGTTGGGAAAATTTTTGAAGGTCTTTCAATACTCTTTCCTCGTAACGCAGAAAACACATTTCGAAACCCCTCCAGGAATGGTCTTTACGACTGCCTGTGCCTTTGGGTAGCATTACTGCAAATTTTCTTGGGCTTTCGGGCCTGTTGGCATTGAAAACATTGAGAATGGCCGTAAGTTTTTCCTGAAGAGTAGCCGATCCGGAACCTGCCTCGTAGGCATAGGCATTGTACATATACTCGGCATCCCCGCCTGTGAAGGGAAGCATTACGACAACAGGATAGGAGACAGCGGGGTCATAATCCTCGGGCAAAATTAAAATGCTCTCATGAGTGATGCGTGTAGTGTACTGCCCTAGGATGCTATTAGCAAAACAGAGTGTCAATATTGCAATAAGCATTCTCATAGAACAGTCTGTTTATATGTCAAGTGTAATGGATTATTTCGTTGAATTATTTTTAGCCCTCGGGTAACCAAGTAGTATAGAACTTAGGATAGGTAAAAAGAAAACCAAAATAGTGCCAATTGAAATCCAGAGATCGGTATGTTCGCTTTCTAGAATTTTAGCAAAATCGTGACTGTCTTTATAAAAATGAGTGTAGAGTGCCATGCTGAGTTTTAGACCCAATATGCCTATCACCACAAAGGCGGCAGTTTCTAGAAAAGGAAAACGCTGCATAAGGTTTACAAAACTTTGCGCCACAAAACGCATCGCCAATATACCTATAAAAACGCCCGTGCAGATAAGGAACATATTGTTGGTAAGCGCTGCAGCAGCAAATACATTGTCGATAGAAAAGGCGAGGTCCATAATTTCAACCATGGCAACCGTTGCCCAAAAGGGGCCCATCAGACCAAAGGTTTTTTTGTAGAAAAAGTTTTCTTTTTTATTGATCAGGTCATCTTTTTCATCGGGTGTCGACTTAGTAATGAAATAATCAATGCATAAGTATAAAAGGTAAAGACCGCCTATAACTTTGAGCCACCAGATTTTGATAAGCAGACTTGCAAATAATAAGGCCAATCCTCTGAAAAGGTAGGCGCCTACGATACCCCATTTTAGTGCCCGAGGGCGCTGTTCTTCAGGTAGGTCCATCACCATAGTAGCTAATACCGCAGCATTGTCAACAGATAGTAAACTCTCTATGATAATAAGGTTTAATATTACAAATCCTGCAGCTGCAAGATCGTCCCCCAATAGGTAGTGAATAAAGTCCATCTTCGAATTTTGTTTGTTTGCAAAGTTAATTCAAAAATTCCAATTAATCTTTTTTGGGACAGCTTTTACAACGCTTTCCCTTCTTGTACTTTTTGCAGCATTTCTTTTTGCACGAAATTTGTATGACCTTTAAGGGCAATATCATAGCTTTTTCTCGGTTATCAGGCTTCGCAGCATTTGACATGGACTTATCGTTTTTAGTACTGCAAATTTATATTTATTTAGATTTATTACAAATAATATCGCCTACATTTTTTTATAGTCTTTAGACTATTTATTTTTGGTGAGGCTATTTTTAATTTTTTCTCTTGATTTTGCTGTTTGGCGTCGGTATATTTGCAAACTGACAAAAATCTTTAGCAAATTATCCCCTAAAATCAGTAATTATGAAGCAATCAAAGGCTCTTTCCATCATGAAAGCCGGAAAAAATATTTTCCTCACAGGTTCGGCAGGAGCAGGTAAGACCTATACATTAAATCAGTACATCCGTTATCTCAAGGCAAGAAAAATTCCAGTAGCCGTAACCGCTTCTACCGGTATTGCTTCGACACATATAAATGGTATGACAATTCATGCATGGTCGGGGCTTGGGTTGAAAAAAGCGGTAAACAAAAACGATTTGGAGGCGATTCGGGATAAAAAACATTTGAAAGATCATTTGCTCAATACCAAGGTACTTATCATAGATGAAATCTCCATGTTACATCGAAATCAGCTGGATGCGCTGAATGATATTTTGAAATTTGTAAGACAGAATCCAGCGCCTTTTGGCGGATTACAGATGATTTTCTGCGGAGATTTTTTTCAGTTACCACCAATTGGAGAATCGGAAGAAACAAATCGGGATAAATTTGCTTTTATGAGCGATGCCTGGGTAAAGGCAGCACCTGTCATCTGTTATCTGAGCGAACAACACAGGCAAAAAGGCAATAGCCTCGATAAGATTTTAAATGATATTAGAGTTGGCAAAATGGATGAAAAATCGCTTGAATTCTTGAGAAAATCAGTCTTAAATCAATTGGAGGGAGTGCCTAAACTTTATACTCATAATACTGATGTTGAATCAATTAATGCTGCTGAGATGGCTAAGTTGAGTTCGGGTTCAAAATTTTTCATGGCAGAGAAAAAGGGAAATCCAAAACTTTTGGAAATGCTCATGAATAATGTACGAACAGATGAAATGCTGGAGCTTAAATTGGGCGCAAAAGTGATGTTTATTAAAAATAATTTCGAAAGAGGCTATATCAATGGCAGTTTGGGCACTGTAGTTGATTTTACAGGAGAAGCCCATCCGGTTGTTGAATTGAAAGAGGGCAAACGCATTATTTGCGAAAAAGAAAAATGGGCAATTGAGGATGAAAAAGGCACTGCACTAGCCTCTTTTGAACAATACCCACTGAGAGCAGCCTGGGCTATTACCATTCATAAAAGTCAGGGCATGACCCTTGATGCTGCAGAAATTGATTTAAGCAGTACATTCGAAAAGGGACAGGGCTATGTAGCACTTTCGAGAGTAAAAAGCCTGGAAGGACTATATCTTAAGGGTTTCAATCAAATGGCATTTGAACTGGATGCTCTGGCCATGAAAGCCGATAAAAGATTTAAAGAACTTTCGAATGAAGCCGAAAGTGGATTCAATGATGAAGTCTTATTTGCAGAAAGCCTTGTTTTTATTCAATCATGTGCAGGTGTTGAAGATGAAAATGAGTTTTTATCAAATCTTGACAAACTGGACAGGGGTCTCAAGGTGGAAACGCTTAAAAAAGAACCAAAAAAATCGACTTATCTAGTTAGTAAAGAACTGCTGGATCAGGGCCTTGATTTAGAAGAGTTAGTTGTAGAGCGAGGCCTTGCAATGAGCACCATCATTCAGCATTTAGAAAAAATTAAAGAACTTTACCCAAACACTGATATTCATCGTTTCAGACCAAAAGGAAGTCTGATAAAAAAGGTTGAAAAAGCCTGGCTTGAAGTAGAATCAACTAATCTTGAAGGAACTTTAAACTCGCAAGGGAAACCACACATAAAAGCAGTTTTTGATCAGCTGAAAGGAACTGTTGATTACAATGAAATCAAACTGTGCACTATATTTTTCTAATTAGAAATAAAAAGATATTTGGAATTTAGAAAGTCTTAACTTTGTACAATACATCCTTTTAGGCGAATTCTTCATCTCTAATTGCAATCAACATTAAAATATTTGAACCCATGAACCTGCTCAAACTATTGTTCGTCTTGGCACTTTGCTGCAATTATCCCCAACTTATGGCACAGAACTATGAAAAAGACTGGAAAAAAATAGACTCCTTGGATAGTCAAGGATTGCCCGAATCGGCACTCAAAGAAACTGAGGTATTGCTTTCAAAGATTAGAAATGATATTGGAAATAAAAATCAAACAGCACTTTTAATAAAAGTACATGTCTATTACAATAAATTTCAAATGTCACTTGAGGAAGATGGATTTGAAAAGTCCATCAATAGATTTCAGCTCGAAACGGAAAAAATGCCTGAGGGAAATGCAAAATCTATCATGCAATCTATGCTGGCAGAGCTCTACAGCAAGTATTTGCAAAACAACATGTATGAATTGATTGACAGAACGGAACTTTCCGAAAACAAATCTGACGATATAAGCAGCTGGGATATCAATACGATTACAGAAAAGATTTTTGACCTCTATTCTAAATCGATAAAAAATAAAAATTCGAAAACAGTTAAACTATCCGATTACAAAGATATTTTATCGGGGTTTTATGATGAAAAACTAGAACCGACCTTATTCGATTTTTTGGTAAACAGAGCCATACAATTTTATGCTACAGAAAACAGTTATTTGACAAAACCTGCTTACCGCTTTTATATTGAACAGGCAGAGGCACTGGGAGATGCAAAGACTTTTGTCAACTATCGTTTTACAACAAAAGATAGTTTGTCTGAAAAGTTCCGATGTTTATTGATGTTCCAGGAGCTCATAGCTTTTCATGCCAATGATCAAGAACCTGAAGCCTTTATCGACGCTGATATTCGACGTTTGAGATGGGCACATCAACAAGCAATTTTAACAGAAAAAGATGATTTATACCTTAAATCCCTGAGAGGAATTGCAGAGAAATTTGAGAAAAATAGTGCTGCCGCCGATGCCTTGTACGCTATTGCCGAATGGCATGAATCGAAGGGTAAAAGCTACAAGGCTTTATCCGATGATTTAAATCGTTGGGAATTCAAAAAAGCCATTGAAGAAGCCAATAATATCGTTAAAAAATATCCAAAATCGCATGGAGCAGAAAATGCTGAAAGGTTGATAAATAGGTTAAATGAGCATGCTTTAAATATAATAGTAGAACATTGCTATCCTGAGAATAAGCCTATATTGGTTAACATAAATTACAAAAATGTAAAAAAAGGCCATTTTAAACTGCTTAAATTAACCAAAAAAGAACTTCAGAGTCTAAATAATCTAAATGTTGAGGACGAAAAAATTGTTGATTTTATCAATAAGCTGGTAGTTTATAAACAATGGTCTGTAGAACTTAAGGATGAAGGTGATTATCAATCACATAGTGCAAATATTGCTGTACAATCTTGTAAAAAAGGGGATTGGCTGCTCATAGTTTCTGACAGAGAAGATTTTAACTTCAAAAATAATGGTTTGTCTTATAGCACTTTTCATGTTTCAAACCTATCTTATCTTTCAAGATATATCGATAATAAACCAGAGTTTATTGTTTGCGATAGAAACAGCGGAGCCCCGCTTGAAAATGTAAAAGCTGAATTTCTTGTAAAAAAGTATAACTCATTGCTCAGGCAATATGAAGATAGAAAAGTATTTGAGGCTTTTTCAGATAAAAATGGCAAGGTTAAATCGGATGGCTTAAAGGAAAATAAGGATGGTTACAATACCTACCAAGTAAAATTCAGCACGGCTGATGATGAGTTATTTCAAAAGGATGCAAGCTATTTTCTTTACAGAAATGATAAACAAGAGACAGAGAAAACTAAGGTTCACTTTTTTACAGACCGTGCTATTTACAGACCAGGCCAAATTGTGTATTTTAAAGGCATTGTAATCAGTTCTATCAATGAAAAAAACCATCAGATTAAACCTGGCTACAAGGCAGAAGTTGTTTTTTACGATGCAAATTACCAGGAAATTGCCAGAAAAACCTTTGTAAGTAATGAATTCGGTTCCATAGAAGGTAGTTTTACAGCGCCTTCGGCTGGTTTGTTGGGGCGTATGCAAATTTCTGAAGTTAACTCCTACAGTTACCATAATTTTAGCGTTGAGGAGTACAAAAGACCTAAATTTGAAGTTAGTTTTGAAGCTCTTAAAGAATCATTCAAAATTGGAGATACTGTTAGCGTAAAAGGTATCGGAACGGCCTATGCAGGTAGCAGTATTGATGGGGCAAAAGTACAGTATTCTGTTGTGCGTACGGTTAATTTCCCATACTGGCAAAAATATTGGGGTTGGGACCCATGGACAGTAGAATCGCAGGAAATAGTTTCGGCCGAGACTATTACAAACGAAAAAGGAGAATTTAGTGTAAAATTCACAGCAATTCCTGATAAGTCAGTTCCTGCCTCTCAAAAACCCCAGTTTACCTACACAATCAATGCAACGCTAACAGATATAACTGGCGAAACCAGAGTTGCCGAAACCAAAGTAAATGTAGGATATTTGGCATTGAATGCCGACCTCTTAGTTGCCGAAAATGTAAACAGAGATAAGGACAAAGAATTTTCTTTGAAAACCCAAAACCTAAATGGAGAATTTGAGGCGGCAAAAGGAAGTCTCAAAATTGAGCGACTGGAAGTCCCTAAAACTATTTTCAAAGAAAAGATAGTGAATCTTGTTGATTATCAAATAATTCCTGAAGCTGATTTTAGACGGGATTTTCCAAATGATGTTTATAAAGAGGAGGATGAGCCCATCAATTGGAAATCTTTAAAAACAGTTTTAGAAACCCAATTCGACACCAAGGTCAATAATAAAATCACCTTTAATGGCATTGAGAACTGGGAACAGGGAAAATATAAAGTAACGCTCAATAGCACAGATAAGTACGGTGAAAAGGTTGAGCTGGTCAAATTCTTTAATCTCTATTCCGAGAAGGAAAATACGGTAGCAATAAATGATTTAATTTTTGTTGCAAATCAAGATTTTAAAGCGGAACCCGGAGAAAAAATTCTCATTGACTTTGGTAGTTTTGAGAAGAATGCCAATCTGCTGTTCGAGATTGAACATGAGGGACAAATCATAAAATCGGAATGGATCAAGACAGGCAATCGTAGCAAAACTGAATTCCTGATTGAGGAAAAGCACCGTGGTGGTTTATATTTCCATATCACTTCAATTTTACATAACCGATATGAGAAGAAGCTTGGAACAATACAAGTGCCTTGGACAAATAAGGAGTTGGCAATTGAGTATAGTAGCTTCAGAGATAAACTGCTACCGGGTCAAGCGGAGGAGTGGAAAATAAAAATAAGTGGTACTAAAAAAGAAAAAGTAGCTGCCGAGGTATTAACAGCTATGTATGATGCTTCTTTGGATGCCTTTGCAGTCAATAACTGGAATCTCAATCTTTACAGAAGCAATTGGCCAAGTTTAGGATGGTCTAATAACTGTTTTATGTTTACTTATGGAGGCTATTCAATCAAAAGCCCTGAATGGAATAAAATTGTTAATTCAAACAACCATAGTTATGCAGCTTTGAATTGGTTTGGTATGTCTTTTTATGACTGGGGTTTCAAAACATTAAGGGCATACAGAGAAGGTGTGGTGTATTCTAATTCGGTAGAACTTTCTGAAGATGCACAAGAAGAACCAATGCCAAAAACTGAGGAAGAATATGAAAAAGATGGGAGAAATAAAGACAAGGTAGTTACAGACAGCGTAATGGCTGAAAAAGATACAAAAACAGCGCAAACATTTGGCGATGTAAAGGTGAGAAGCAATCTAAACGAAACAGTCTTCTTTTTTCCTAAACTCATGACGGATGAAAATGGCGATGTTATTATAAAATTTACGATGAATGAGGCCCTCACTAAATGGAAATTCCTTTGGCTGGCACATAGCAAAGACCTAAAAGTAGGAACTGGCTTCAAAGAAGTTGTAACACAAAAGGACCTCATGGTGATGCCCAATGCACCTAGATTCTTCAGGCAGAATGATGAAATTTATTTCACAGCAAAAGTTAATAATATGACCAAGGATAGTATGAAAGGGGAGGCTGTATTACAACTTTTCGATGCTTTGAGTATGAAAGCTGTTGATGCTGAGTTTGCGAATGTTTCAGCGACTCAAAGTTTTGAAGCCCTGGGCGGTCAATCGGCTCCTCTGTTTTGGAAACTGAAAATTCCGGACAATTGGTCAAGTCCAATCACATATAAAGTAATTGCAAAATCGGGAGCTTACTCAGATGGGGAGGAGAGCAGTCTGCCTGTTTTGAGCAATAGAATGCTCTTGACCGAAACAATGCCACTTCCCGTCAGAGGTGGTCAGACTAAAACATTCGAGTTTAAAAGAATGACGGAGTTGACAAAATCAAGCACTTTGCGTCATCATAAATATACATTGGAATTTACACCCAATCCGGCCTGGTATGCGGTACAGTCGCTTCCATATATTATGGAGTATCCGTATGAATGCTCTGAGCAGATTTTTTCCAGATTTTATGCAAACAGCATAGCAAGTTCGGTAGCTAATTCTCATCCGAAAATCAAAAAGATTTTTGATAGCTGGAAGAATTATCAACCAGAGGCTTTGAAATCGAACCTTACTAAAAATCAGGAACTCAAATACGCCTTACTGGAAGAAACGCCTTGGGTTTTTGCCTCACAAAATGAGGAACAGCAGAAAAAAGATTTGGGTATTTTGTTCGATTTGAACAGAATGAGCAATGAAATGAAAGCTGCCACTCAAAAATTAGCCGATCGTCAGTCACCTGATGGCGGATTTGCCTGGTTCCCCGGGGGAGCAGACTCCTGGTACATTTCACAATATATTGTAGAAGGATTTGGGCATTTAGATGTTTTAGGCGTAAAATCCATCAAGTCAGATTATCAAGTTGCCGAAATGGTTATAAAAGCAGTGAATTATACAGATGACCGTCTGGCCGAGCATTATGAAACATTGTTAAAAGAAGCTAAAAAATTAAAGGAAGGAGAAAAAGCATTTCTGGAAAAGGATAACCTGGATTACATGAGTATTCACTATCTGTATGCCAGAAGTTTCTATCGAGACATTCCTATAAGAAATGAAAAAACTTTGAAAGCAATCAATTATTATGAGGCGCAAGCTGCAAAATACTGGCTTTCGAAGAGTGATTATATGCAAGGCATGCTCGCCTTGGCACTTCACCGAAAAGGAATTGATAAGACAACCCCTCAGAATATCGTAAAATCGCTCAAAGAGCGAGCGCTGAAGAGCGAAGAAATGGGCATGTACTGGAAATATCCAAGCGGTTATTTTTGGTACGAAATGCCAATTGAGACACACGCGCTGCTCATAGAGGTATTCGATGTTGTTGCAAATGACGCGGAGGCAGTTGATAATCTGAAAACTTACCTGCTCAAAGCCAAACAAACTACGCACTGGAAGACTACCAAAGCAACAGCATCAGCCTGTTATGCGCTCTTGAGTACCGGTGACAATTGGCTGATGGAAGATCAGGAGGTAAAAATTAGTATTGGGAATCAGTTGCTCGATCAATCAAAAATCAACAAGGAAGCTGGCACAGGCTATTTCAAAACGAGCTGGGATTCCACGCAGATTAAAAATGAAATGGCTACTGTAAAGGTTGAAAACCCCAATAAGAATGTTGCCTGGGGAGCCATATACTGGCAGTATTTCGAGCAGTTGGACAAGGTGAAAGATTTTAAAGATACACCTTTGAAAATCACCAAAAAACTGTTCAAAGAGGTACGCAGCGACCGTGGCCCAGTTTTACAGCCAATTGACGAACAGACAAAACTGCTGCCTGGCGATCTGGTTAAAGTCCGCATCGAGCTCAAAGTTGACAGAGATATGGAGTATGTGCACATGAAGGATATGCGCGCCTCAGGTTTTGAGCCTGTGAATGTGCTCAGTCAGTACAAATATCAGGGTGGCCTGGGCTATTATGAAAGCACCCGCGATGCTGCTACCAATTTCTTTTTCGATTACCTCAGCAAAGGATCTTATGTTTTTGAGTATGGCTTGCGTGTCAACCACAAAGGAAACTTTAGCAATGGTGTTACTACTATTCAGTGCATGTATGCACCCGAATTTACGAGCCATTCAGAGGGTGTGAGGGTGAAGG
>CANETR010000023.1 GCA_947441325.1 Saprospiraceae bacterium | reverse complement strand
TAGCCTTGCGCTGCAATTCTTCCTGCATTTTCACGAGTTTGTCTTCTTCAAGTTTTTGCTGAGCAGGGGCCAATATACCCTGTTGTGCTTTTTGCATAACAGTGGCATAATACTGTTGTACTCTTTGCTGCTCAGTTTCCATTTGTGCCTGCAGTTGGGTTTTAAGCTTTTCCAATTCTTCCTTTGCCGCTTTATATTCTGGCATATTTGGAATAACCTGTTCCGGATCTACATGCGCAATTTTAAGGTTCCCTGTGGGTACAGGTTTATCATTTTTCTTGTCAGTTGCTCCTTTTGAACAGGAAAGCAATACAAAAGCTGCAAAAAGAAGGAAAAAGAAGTTTTTCATTTCTGAAGAGCGTATGATTATGTTGTTGAAAATGGTAATTTATTTTTGAAGCGACTTGATAACATCCGCAGTTACATCCTTATCTGCTTTAGCATAGATAATGGTACTGCCATCAGGTGCAGAAAAAATCACATCGTAGTTACGGTCATTGGCAAATTTTTCAATTGCCGTATAAACCTTCTCCTGTATCGGTTTGACAAGACTTTGTCTTTTGGTAAAAAGTTCTCCCTCGGGACCAAATCGTTTTTTCTGAAGTTCTCTTACTTCTTTTTCTTTGGCCACAATTTCGTCTTGTTTCTGCTTACGGGTATCATCACTCATCAGTACTTCTCGTGCCTGATAGTCGCGGTACATCTGATCAATTTTATCGTATTCTTTTGAAATCTCCTGTCTCCAACGTTCAGCGATTTCTTCAAGCTCTTTTTGAGCTTTGGCATAATCTGGAACAGATTCCATAATCTTTTCCATGTCCACATAGGCCATTCTTTGAGCATTTACAGTAAATGAACCCAAAAAGGCAAAGGCAATAAAAAGTGCTAATTTTCTCATAATCATAAATTTTTTGGTCCTTAGTAAATTCTTTGTTTAGACGTCGGTTCCGGACAAAAATTATAACTTACACAAACGTGCCAAAAATTGTTGCGGAATTAAAAAAAGAAAATATTAACGAATATTAACCAAAAAAACAGCCTCGTTACTCGAAAAACAAGCAACGAGACTGCGCAAATATAGTATAAATAGAATTTATTCTGCAATTCTATGAATTTTTTGTCAATGTTGCCTGCTTATTTCTTCAACCCAATCTCACGTAGGCGCTCATCCAGGTATTCTCCTGCTGTAATTGGTTCATATTGCAAGGCATTTTCAGCACTGATACAACCTTCCAAACAGCTTAGATCCATATCACTACGTGGATGCAGGAAAAATGGAATTGAAATTCTGGCTGTACCCCAAAGTTCTCTTGGAGGATTTACTACTCTATGGGTAGTCGATTGCAATACATTATTGGTAAGTCTTTGTAACATATCGCCAACATTGATTACAATGCTGTCTCCCAAGGCCTTCACGTCAATCCAGTCGTGACCCAATGGTCTTACTTGAAGCCCATCGGCAGAAGCGCCAAACAAAAGTGTTATTAGGTTAATATCTTCATGCTCATCGGCACGGATGGCTGATTTAGGTTCTGAGCTGATGGGCGGATAATGAATAGCCCTCAATATGGAGTTACCACCTTCAATATGTTTATCGAAATAATCTCTTGGCAAGCCTAAATATAGAGAAATTGCCTCCAATAGATGGCCTCCTGATTTTTCAAAAGCTTGATAAAGGGCCCTTGCTACCTGGTTATAATCTGGTAATTCGTCAACATAAATGTTCTCGGGGTATTCCTTTTCCAATTCGTGTCCACTTGGAAGTTCCTGTCCAAACTGATAAAACTCCTTGAGATCACCTACATTTGAGTGTTTAGCGTGCTCGCGACCGAATGAGGTATAACCACGCTGACCGGCGCCACCTTTTACTTCGTATTTGGATTTGTTGTCCAAATCCATTGCAAAAAACTTTTCGGAGAGTTTGAAAAAATTATTGACAAGCTCGAGCGGAATTCCGTGATTTGTAACACTTACAAAACCAATTTCAGAAAAAGCCTTGCCCAGCTCTTGTACAAACTCGGCCTGCATAATTGCATTACCGTCAATAAATTTACTTAAATCAACCTGAGGGATACCGCTAGTAGTTGCCATTGGGTTAAAGAAAATGAAGGTTAGTTAATATTATTAAATCAAAATTCTGATACTAAATCAGTTTTTTTGAGAAGTCACAAATTTAGCGTTTTTTCAATTATATTGAAATGATTGCAGTCAATATTATTTAGAGTTTCGCTTTAAAAATTAGAAAGCTGCAAATTGCAGCTTTCTAATTTTTATTTTACAACCTTTTTGATTGATTCGATATGTACTTTACGCTGAGCAGAAGCCTCCGGGCTGAATATTGAATTTCTTGGGTCGAGCAAGTTGTCACTTACTCCAAGTGGCGACTGAGCCTCACCTATTGGCAATTCAATAAATTTTATTTTACCGTTCTTGATATATTTTTGTAATGCTCCATTATCGAAATCTTTTATCTGATTTTTCAAACAGGCTATGCGTCTTTTAGCTAAGTTGATATTGTAATTACTACTGGATCTTGGGCTACAAAAACCTCTTACAGAAATTTCTATTGCCTCACCTTTCTCCATAAGCTTAGACAATTGTGCCATAAACTCATTCATGCGCTGATACTCTCCTGTAACTGTTTTATCGAAAAATGTTTTCACCTTGTCAGTTGCCGAAATCTTCATTTCTGCATCTTTGTATTGAGCGGCAAATTCATTCATGTACATGCCTTTATATGCCATGAAGCTATTATAGGCCTGTGTATAATTTGTCTTTGTTGTAATGGCATAAGTATTTGAATCAGGCTCGTCATTGTGGAAATAAAGCGTGAGCGGCAACATTTTCTCCAAAACGTTCACATCAACCTCTGGCAGCGGCTTCGATTCGGGCAAAGTTTTAATTTCAGGCTGGACGATTGGCTCAGGAGACAATAAAATTATTTCAGGCTCTGGTTCCGGATTGACAGTGGGCTTTGGTTCGGCATTTGCTACAATCGGCTCTGGTTCGGGATTGACAATAGGCTCTGGTTCAGTTTTTACTACAATCGGCTCTGGTTTGGGTTCCGGAACTGGATTTACTTCGGGTTCAGGTGTTGGCTCTGGTTCAACAGAAACCAAAAGCTCTACCGATTTGCCAGGTTCGATTTCCTTAGGCAAAACCAATGCATAAATATCATTGCAGCAGGATTCTCCTGTCAATACTTTAGAACCGGGACGATTACTCGAAAAATAACCGAAGGTGTCAACTTGAGGAGAGATATAAAAATATAGGTCATTCGCAGCACTGTTTAATGGTACACCAACATTCACTGGCTCTGACCATTGACCATTTTCTTTTTTTGATTTAAAAATATCAAAGCCTCCCAATCCAGGATGCCATGTAGAACTAAAAAAAAGTGTTTGCGAGCTTTGTTGAAAAAATGGAGTAGCTTCTTTGCCTTCTGTGTTAATAATATTTCCAAGATTAACAGGTTCAGAATACTTGCCTTTACCTTCATAAGTGACAAAATAAATATCCATTTGACCTTGACCTGCATCTCTTGAGGATACAAAGTAAATAACCTCTTTATTTAGCGTACTGTCAAAAGAAACATTTGGATGTGTGTTTGTGCCTTTTTTTGAGTTAAAAGGCAATTCAACGCCTCTGCCCCAAGACTTGTTTTTTGCTGCTCTTTCGGCGACATAAAGTTTGCATACAAATTCAAATTCAAGATCCTTCTCACAAACAGTATAGTACAACCTTTTGCCATCAGGACTCAAACAGGAATTACCTACATTCTGATACTTCAGGTTTAAATTAGCCAATAATCCCCCCTTTTTCTTACCGGCTTCTTTAGCCACCATTAACTTTCCATAAAGGTGTTTTTCGGTTTTGTCATCAACCCCAGCTCTTCTTTGAGTTTGAGCTTCAAATTTTAAAGACGAATAGTACAAATCGCCATCGACCAAATGTGGTGCAAAGTCTGAAAACTTAGTATTTACATTTTCGCCTACACTCTCAACAGAAACTCCCTCAATTGGATGCTGATATATTTCTAGTGCAAGGCTACAGGATTTTATATCCTGCTTAGCCATACGAATCAGAGATTCGTACTCTTTTACATTTTTGTTAAGCTCAATAAACTTTTGAAATTCTTCGAGCGCAGGTTGGTATTTGGCGTTGTGTTTAAGGGTATAGGCATACCAGAAATCGATTGCAGATAATTTGTTCTTGTAATCTCCGCTTTCAGCTGCTTTTTTGTAATAAACTTCGGCTTTTGTGAAATTATGGCTAAAACGGCAGGATTCGGCATACTTATAATATGCCTCGCTTTTTGATTTATGCTTTTCAAATTTTTTATCTTCAAAAGCTAATTCATAGTTCTCAACAGCCGTGTAATAATCGCCTGACTTGTAAGCTTTATCTGCCACTTTCAGGCTTTTTTGGGCAATAACTTCTACATGAAAAATCAATAAGAGCGCAAACATTAAAAATACAAAACGCATGGGGAAATCTTTAAGTTGTTAGTGAAATTAATTTTGTATTAATTTTGGCGCTGCAAAGATATATGCTTTTAATTTAATAAACTGCTAATTTTTATTTTTTATCAAATAAACTTAATTTTTAACTGTTTACTTTGCAAAGAGTAATGACATGTCTTTGAAAGCTTTAAACTCCAGTGCATTCCCAGATGGGTCATAAAAAAACATGGTTGCCTGCTCTCCTACCTGACCCTTGAAACGGATATAAGGTTCTATACCAAATTTTACATCAAAAGATTTTAATCTCTCGGCCAAAAGCTCCCAGTTTTCCCATTCGAGCACAATTCCAAAATGAGGTACTGGTACATTGTGGCCATCTACCGGATTACTGTACACATCTGATCGTTCAAAAAATTCTGGCTTCAGGTGAATTACAAACTGATGTCCATAAAAATTAAAATCGACCCAACTATCAGAACTTCTTCCCTCTTCCAAACCCAAAACATCTCTGTAAAAAGCTCTTGTCTCAATTAAATCCTTTACAGGAACTGCAAGGTGAAATGGCATTAGCATAGTTATTTGCTTTAAAATTGATTAATTATTTTACACTGTTCATTACTAGCCTATTAGTAAAAATAAAACCTTTAATATTAGGATTTTTTACCTTAGTTTTAAGTGAATTGCTCAAAATACAAATTTTGGATAATTTATAATGTAAAAGACAATTCCTAAAATTACTATCTTTGCGAAGTATTTGAAAAAAAGTCTAATAAAAATGATTCGTACAGGTATATTTTTTGGCGGCAGCTCGAGAGAAAGAGAAATTTCATTTGCAGGCGGGCGAACAGTTTATGACAACCTCGACAAAAGCTTATTCGAAGCAGTTCCGATTTTTGTAGACAGTATTGGAAATCTGATACTATTGGATTGGTCCTACCTCTACAAAGGAACAATTCGTGACTTTTATCCCCCTGTTAACTTTCTTCCAGAAAGCCAGCATCAATTTCAGATTTATGCGGAGAGTATTGAAAATCTAAGCGAAAAAAATATTGAAATTCTAATTTCTGAAATAGGAAAAAAGATCAACTTAAATGATTTGCCAAACCTTATTGACTTTGCCTTTTTGGCCTTACACGGCGAATGGGGCGAAGATGGGCAGCTACAAGGAATGCTCGAAAGCCTTAAAATTCCATACAGCGGTTCTGGTATTAGGGCAAGCAGCATTGGCATGGACAAATCTTTCCAGAAAAAAGTGATGAATGCAGGCGGATTCCATAGTCCCGAAATGCAGATTTTACAAAGAAGACATTGGCTTTGCTGTCCCGACAGAAATACACTTTTATCTTCCGCTGCTGAAAAAATTAAACTGCCCCTGGTTGTAAGACCTGCAAATCAGGGCTCTTCAATTGGGGTATCAATTGTTAACAGACTTGATCAATTGGAAAATGCCATTGATTCTGCATTTTTTATTAAAACCCTGCCTGCTGAAGATTGGCTACAATACAACGAAATTGAAAAGATTCAACTCATGCGCGACTGGACCGACATCCGTTATGGAATAGGTTTCCCAATGACTGTTTCGGAACCGATTTTAGGAGGGCAGACTTCAATAATTTATCACCCAGAGAAACTTCTTGAATTTCTTGACAGCTATTTTGAGAAAAACAAAAGTGCTTTCTTGCAACTCGAAGGGCATCATAGCGAGCAACGTGTTGTTTTGGAGGGCTTTATCGAGGGCAGAGAGTTTTCCTGTGTTGTAATTCAGGATGAAAATGGCGAAGCCGTAGCACTGCCTCCTACCGAAATTTTAAAAGGAAAGGAAGTTTTTGACTACCGCTCCAAATATTTGGCAGGCCTGTCAAGAAAAGTCACACCAATCGATTTACCAACTGATCAAATACAAGCAATTCGCCTGGAATGTGAGCGACTATTCCAATATTTGGAATTTAATGTTTATGCCCGAATTGACGGTTTTATAAAGTCTGATGGAACTATTATACTGAACGACCCGAACACAACATCGGGCATGTTACCCTCCTCCTTTTTCTTTCATCAGGCTGCAGAAATAGGACTAAATCCGAGTAATTTCCTTACATACATCATCAGAACATCCTTGTCTGAACGCATTAGAAACAGCATGAAGCTGAATCTTTTTGACAATTTACTGAAAAAATTTGATGCGCAAATTGTTGCCAGAAATTCTCATAGTTCCGTAAAAACAAAAGTTGCCGTCATCTTAGGCGGGTATAGTTCCGAGCGACACATCTCGGTTGAAAGTGGACGCAATATTTATGAAAAACTATCGAGTTCGGCCAAATACGAGCCTATACCAGTTTTTCTCTGTGGCAATGCTGAAAATTTGGAGCTTTACCAACTGCCAATCAATCTTTTGCTGAAAGATAATGCCGACGACATACGCGATAAAATTTATCATTTCAGCCGACATAAGGTTACATTGAGCATTCAGGATCAATGTTTAGCCATAACTAAAAGATTTACTGGCAATAAGGCAATTTTTGAACCGATAAAACTCAGTTTCGAGGACTTAAAAAGCAAATGCGATGCTGTTTTTATAGCCCTGCATGGTCGCCCCGGCGAAGATGGTGTCATTCAGCAAAAACTCGAGGCACTAAGGATTCCCTACAATGGTTCAAATGCTGCCTCTGCAAATATCACCATTAACAAATATGAAACCCTGCAACAGTTAAAAAAAGCTGGCTTCACCGTTACAGATCAGATGTTGATTGATGCTGAAGAGTTTTCACACAACAGTGACTCCCTGCTTAACGAAATAGAAGCAGTACTGAAGTATCCCCTCATAGCCAAACCTGTTGACGACGGCTGCAGTTCTGCTGTGAAGAAAATTAAAAACAGAACTCAGTTAGAGGCATTTTTGAATGCGATTTTCCGGGAAAAGGAGGAAATTCCGACTGCAATTGCAGAAATCCTACAATTAAAAACCAAGGAAGAATTTCCAATTAAAAAAACTGCCCTACTCGAAACTTTAATTGAGAAAGGAGAGGCAATTCATTTTCTTGAAATAACAGGGGGCTTGCTTACCAGATTTAATGAAAAGGGTGAAGTTGAATATGAAATTTTTGAACCCTCTGAAACACTTGCCGGAGGAGAAGTACTTTCTCTGGAGGAAAAATTCCTTGCAGGTGAAGGCCAAAATATAACCCCAGCCCGTTTTGCTGTAAATGGCATTTCGCATGAACATATCTCTACTCAGGTGCGCAAAGATTTGGAGAAGGCTGCCAAGGTTCTTGGCGTTAGCGGATATGCCCGAATCGATGCCTTTGTAAGAGTTTATGCCGATGGCAGAGCTGAAACGATTGTGATTGAAGTAAATTCACTTCCAGGCATGACACCAGCAACCTGTATTTTCCATCAATGCGCCTTAAATGGCTACAGTCCAGCAGATTTTATCGATAGCATTTTAGCGTTTGGCGCAGAAAGAAACAAGCTATTAAGGTAGAAATTAGAAGGATGAATTCAGAGTATTAAAATTCTAAACGCTGAATTCTGAATTCTACCTTCCTATTTCTGATTTTATTTGATGATTTTCTGCAAAAAGAAGCTATAAACCGGTAAATGGTCTGAAAAACCGCCAATGTAATTTCCAAAAGAATAAGTCCTAAAAGGCGAACCTTTAAAACGGCCATCTTTATTTAGAAGATAGGGCTTTTTATAAACAACAGCGCTTTGAAAAAAGTATCCTTTCTGGTTTTTATCCAGAAATGCGCTGGAGATAATTGTCTGATCAAAAAGATTCCAACTGTCATTGTAAGTCAGTGTACCATCACCCGTTTTGTATTTTATCCACATTGGATTAAATAATCCGCCTGGTTTTACCTCCTTTGTTTTACCTTTTGCATTTAAAATATCTTTGATACTTTCATTGATAGGGTCATCGTTTAAGTCACCAGTTATAAAGATTTTTACATTGGGATTCAATGCAGTAAGCGAATCTATGGCCTTTTTACATAAAGAAGCAGCATAATTTCTTTTTGAAATGGAAGAAGTACCACCTCTACGAGAGGGCCAGTGGTTCACAAAAACATGAAGCGTATCTACACCACCTAAGATACCGGTTACATGCAGAATATCTCGCGAATAATAGCTACTACCATTATCGCCTTCCAACAAAACTGGAATGACTCTGTGATATAACTCTCTGAAATATTTTGGATTGTAAAGCATTGCAACATCTACACCCCTGCTATCGGGCGACTCTTCGTGTACAATTTTATAATTTCTGTTTTTAAGCGGCGGTTGAGCAGCTAAATCTTCCAAAACGGAACGGTTCTCAATTTCTGCAACGCCCAAAATTGCTACACCATCGGGTGTCATTTCGGTACCCAGTTCTGAGATGACTCTTGAAAGATTTTTTAATTTATCCTTGTAAACAAAACCGGTGTATTGATTGCTTCCATTAGGCAAAAATTCCGAATCGTTTTTATCGGGAGTGTCAAGTGTGTCAAATAAATTTTCGAGGTTATAAAAGCCAATACAGGCCACCCTGTAATCACTCTGTGCAAAGGCCGAAAAAGTGACTGACACAAAGGTTATTACAAGCGTAAAAAAAGCAGAAAATTTGTTAGAATTCATTTCTGAGGCTATTTATAATATTAAGGTTTTGTTCCAACGATGCTCAAAGATATATAAGTCCGTTTAAATCAAATAATTTAAAACTGCTTTATAAGAATAACTTTTTGTTAATTTAATTAAATAATCGCCTTAGCTGTCTCAAAAAAATTATAACTTCGCAGGGAAATCTAAACTTATATTTTTTTTCGGTGTACTTTAAGGAGTTCACATTCAAAAACCAAATCATGAACAAAAATTTGCTTTTGCTCACACTGTTTTTTAGCCTCTTATTTACGGGGTTAAATGCGCAAAACAGTATCAGCGGAAAGGTACTCAATGCAAATGGAGAACCCATCGAATCTGTGGAGGTTCGAATTGAAGGCAGTGAGCTAGTTAGCGTATCTGACCCAACAGGTAGTTTTATTTTTGATGACCTTCCAATCGGGACCTACAGGTTGGTTTTCAAAAAAGAACAATGGAAACTTAGCTTTGTAAGTGTTGTTTTAGGTTCAGAAAGCAAAGAAATTGGCACAGTAGTGCTAAGTATTGAAGATGGCGTTGACCAACTCTCGAGTGAAGAACTCATCCCCTCTGTTAGTCTCTCTGATGCTGATTTGAATGATGCAGGTGGAACACAGAACGTTTCTGGTGTACTTACCTCCTCTCGCGATGTGTTTTTTAACACTGCTGCATTTGCCTTTGGCGCCATGCGCTTTAGTATCAGAGGCTATGATTCTGAGTATTCAACAGTATATATTAATGGCATACCAATGAACTCATTGGAAAATGGTAGAGCAAGTTGGACACTTTGGGGTGGATTGAACGATGCTTTCCGCAGCCGAGACAATACCGTTGGACTTGGTGTTACCGACTACACCTTTGGTGGTCCGGGTGGTGCAACTCAGATGGATGTTAGAGCCTCTGCTCAGTGGAAACAATTCAGAGCTGGCGTAGCAGTATCAAACCGTTCATATGTTTACAGACCTATGTTCATCTACTCAACAGGTATGATGAAAAACGGTTGGGCATTTTCTATTTCGGGCTCTTTCCGTGGAGCCGAACAGGCTCAGATTCCTGGTTCTTACTATAGCGCTGCCTCCTATTATGCTGCTGCAGAAAAAAGATTTAATAAAAGTCATAGTTTGAACCTTTCAGTTTTTGGTGCACCCCGCGTAAGAGGTGCAAATAGTCCGATAACCTTGGAGCAACAGGAAATAGCACGCGATGCCTATGGCAAAAATGGCTATTTCTACAATCCTGCCTGGGGTTGGCAAACCAAAGAAGACGGAAGTGGACGCGTAATGCGCAACAGCCGTTACTCATCCTCACACATACCAGTATTTATCCTTACACATGATTGGGATATTAATGAGAAACAAAATCTAAGTACTTCTCTTGGGTATCAGTTTGGAACAAATGGAAGCACTGCACTCAATTGGTATAATGCTCCGGATCCTCGTCCCGAATATTACAGAAAATGGCCTAGCTATTTCGATGACACTGACAGCACAGTTGCTTCTCAGCTCCGCGATCAGCTAGTTGCAAACCCCGATTTATTACAGGTGAATTGGGACGGCATGTTTTCTGCCAACAGAAGCAGTATTGACGAGAATTTCTCGGGAACTGAAAATCGCGCCCGTTATATTATCGAAGAACGTCGCTACGATGTTAAACAATATTCTTTT
>CANETR010000022.1 GCA_947441325.1 Saprospiraceae bacterium | reverse complement strand
GGATATAATGCAGGACTTTGTAAAGGTATTCTTCGCTGTCGATGTGGGAACGGCGTAGCTGATTGACAAAAAGAGCACCCCTGCGATTGTGCATTTTATTGAAAGCCTTGCTGTAGGAATTTAGCATATTGCTCCACTGCTGCATCACAAACTTATGAATGTCGTAAGAATAATCATCCGGAATTTTCAAATCCTCCAGACTTTTGATTTTTATCAAAAAGTGAAAATGATTGGGCATGAGGCAGTAGGCATAGGTATCGGCCACCGGGCTGATGTATTTTTCGAACTGTCTTAGAAAATATTCAAAGTTGCCATTATCGAGAAAAATATTTTCAAATCCGTTGGCATGGCTGAAAACGTGGTAATAGGCTTGGGGTACAAATGGGGCTAGGTACTTCATTTTTTGGAGAATTTTAAATTTGAAACAATTTGTTTCGCAAAGTAATGCCCTTTTTTTCACAATTGCCACTTTTTTTTCCGAATCGGATGATTTTTTTTCGAATTGGCTCTTTAGTTGGTCAGCGGGAGAATAGCGGCTGGGCCTCCCCTCCCCTTCGCGGGCGCTTTGCAGCGCCCGGGTCCCCAGACCTAACAGGTTTTAAAAACCTGTTAGGTCTGGGAGCTGCCGCAACAGCGCTCTGGCGACAGCGCGGCAGCAAGGGGGAAGGGGACTTCAGCCACCCAATTTTTTACTCAGCCAAATAGCCTAAAAGTAAAGCGACTTAGAAAGAATCCAATAATTTGATAACTTTGCGAAAAAGACGCTTTATTCTTTTGAAACTAGCTTTATTTAAGCTAAATTGCGTTTTCAACTACCCTGTCCAATGACAGAAACTGACCAGGCTTGAGTTAATCGTTAATTGCTCCAAAAATGACCCCCAATAGCGAAGATAATCTCCAAAAAGTAAAAGAGTACGCCAGCAAAGAACCGCTGAGCGACCAAATTTACGAGCTAGAAGGCCTGCGAGGGGTACACCACGATGACGAAGTCAACGACAGTCATGCCAATGCCAATGCCAACCGTGGCGGCATCAGCACAATGGGCATGGGAGATTCGAGCGGAGGATTATCTTCTGGAATGGGTGGCGAAACTGTTGAAAATTCATCCGAAGGTTTAGTCTCCACAGAAAACGAAACCGTACCGCTTATGGGTGGAGGACTCTCCACTGCTAAGGCAGAAGACAACTCGGGCGAAAACTCAAAATCAGAACTCAACGAAGTAGAAAAAAATACCGAAAATGCCACTTTAAGCAATCAAAGTTCGGCACCTGACGAGGCTGGTTCAAGCCTCAATAGCCTCATCAGCGAAATTAAAGCGACAGAGACAGCGGAAACAAATCCCGAAGAAGGCGCAACTACTATGGGCGCTGGCCTTAGTGCTGGCTCAGGCTCCGTTCCATCTGCTAGCAGCAATGAAACGCAGAAGCAGGGCAGCGAAAACAGTCCCACGCAAAGCACAGCAGCTGCCGACAACGCTTCAAAAGATATTCTTGCATTACAACCTACTGTTGCAGAAGATCCCAATGCCGCCACCCTTAGCGCCGCATTCATGGAGGGAAAAAATGCAGGTATGGAGGCCGGTTGCAGCCTCGCAATGGGTAAAAAAGTGACAAAATCGGAAGGCGGATTTGCTGTAGGAGAATCATTGTCGGCCGATCCGACAATCCAAAAAGAGTACAGCGACAGTATCAAAAACCGTCTGCTAGCATTGCCCTGCGAAGGAATAAGCGATGCTGCATTGTTACAGCGAATCAGAGAACAAAGAGAAAAAGGTTTTTTATCTGGCTTTAACCACGGTTATATCCTTGGTCAGCAGATGAAGGTCGATATGAAAAAAACCGCTCTGCACAACGATCAGAGCTATCAGGATGGCTTAGCAGCAGGAGAAAATGCAGGCACACTATCGGGTTCAGGCGATGAGGCTGGGGCAAATGCCCTGCGCCAGGAAGCGCAAAGCCCCGATAAATCGGAAAATTACCGTACCGGATTCAATAGCGGATTTAATAAAAAATATACCGAAGCCCGACAAGCAAAAGTAGCTCAAAGTCACCCATCGGCAGATCAACTGATGGCCGACAGTCCAAATTTTGCCCGTGGCTACTCCTGGGGCGAGCAATGCGGTATGCAATCGGCAAAAAATGAAATATCTCAGGATGATTTAAAGAGATTATCTGCCCTCGCGAATCAAAATAAAGATGCAGAAGGCAACCTGGTCATAAAAGAGGGCGAAAATAATCAATCAACACCCGACCCACTTTTCAAAAAAGGTTTTTTCGCCGGACTAAACAAAGGCTACAGCAATGGCAGAATGGTGGCAGCAGCTGAAGTAAAAAGAAAAAATGCAGGCCCGCAACAAGGCGAAGAAAACTATATACATTTCCTTGCCGGGCGATTCAAAGGCGGATTGGCAGCTTTCCTGGGCGATGACATGGCCTTGGCGGCACTCAAAGACAGAAATTTTGACCTCTCCTCTCTTGGAACGAGTATGGAACAGATTCCTGCTGAGATTCACGACTATTTTCTGAGTACCAATCATACAAATATTTACATAAGCTCGGGAATTCCAAATCCTGAAATTGAAGCCAATAAGGAAAAAGTCAAAATTTTCGAAAAAGGCTATTTCAAACAGTTTAACAAAGAATATGTAAAAAAACAGCAGAATACTGTCAATGCTAAAAAGACTGCTCGTGAGGGCAATCCCGATTATCAGGCAGGGCAGGAAATTGGCAGAACAGCCGGGCAGGCCCTTGCCATCAAAGAGCGCTTAATTAAGAAAGTTTCTACACTCAGCGATGAGAATAAAATAGCTGAAATTGAGTCAAAAATCGAAAGCATTGCTGCCAATCTCGAGCGAATTGAAACCAACATCGGTGCAGCCAACGAATCTTACAAAAAAGGCTACTTTTCTACCTTTTCGCTGGCCTATCAAATTGAAGTGGCATCTGCTGTTCAGGCCCGTTCCGAAGCCAGAAAAAACAAGGCTGCCCAAGGGGCTGCTTCAGGCTCTGATTATGGACGTGGCTATGAAACTGGTACGAGCTTCGGTGAATCAGTCGCCCAAAAATTAGCCAGCAGGCCCAGTCCTGTTGAAAGAGCTCAACTCAACAGCAATATCTTGAGCGCCATGAATATTGCCAAAACGCAGGGGGAAGAATACAGCTCTGGCTTTATCAATGCTTTCAATTCGGCAGTAATTCGAGGCGCTGCTGCACCTGCAGCCGCACTCGACCAAGAAAGCAAAACAAATAAAGATGCATTCCTGGCAGAATTAAAAACCCGTGGCAAAAATGAAAAACATAAAGCCATTTTTCAACGCTATTTCCAACAAGGAAAAGAGGCTGCATTCGACCTTATTTACAATGCTGCAAAATCAGCTACCGATATTGATGCAGATGCCAAAGTGAATAAACTGAGCGAAGGCATGAAAGATGAAATCATGGAATTTGCCGATGCAAATAACAAAGAAATTGACGACGAGGAGCGCCTGCCTGCCGATTTCAAAAATCCTACTCAAGCGGAAAAGCTTGTCAATGAGTTCAAAGCAGGTAATACCCATGGCAAAAAAATGGGAAATCAGGCTGCCGACCGATTCAGCCTGGGGCTGCAACAAGGTACAAGCGGCGAAAAAGCAGTTGATACAGATTTTTATTACAACGAGGGCTACAAAGCCGGACAGGCACAAAGTGAATATCAAAATCTAAGAACAGCTGCAATGGCAGCAGCAGGTATGAGCAGCAACGACAGCATCATATCAAACCAGGAGCAGGAGCTTGGCGACCTGGGCCCCTCTGCTGTAGCAGCGCTTATGCGTGCCTTCAAAGAAGGCTACAAAACCGATCAGAACGCCTGGCTTAAAATATTTACCCTACTAAAAGGTCAAGAACTTTCTAAAGATTTTGCATCTGTTGAAATGAATATTATTGGTCTTTCTGAACAGGAAAAGCCGGGTAGCGACATACTGCTTGCCGCAAAAACCAAGGAAAAGAAAAATGATGCCATAAATAAAAGAGCCAACGAAAAAAGCGCCTTTCTGCAGGGTATTGCCGACGAACAGGGCATGTCTAAAGAGAGTCTTACACAGCAGTTCAAACAAGGATACAGCGCCGGTATAGAAAAAGCAAAAAGCAGTATCGATGACAAAACCAATGACGATGCCCTTTTTAGTATCGGAATTATTCATGGTCTTAACAAAGATGGATTTTTGCAATTGCCCGAAAATAAATCTGTAGCCGAAGCCTTTCTCAGTAAATCAAAAAAATCGAAAGAACACTTGGAAGCAGCCAATCTGACAGAGGAAGTTTTTGAGAAAAAGGCCAAATTTAAAGAGGGGAAAATAAGGGGCGAGCAAATGCTCGTACAAATACAGGCAGGCATGTCCAGCCTTTCCGATTTTAGCGTGGAAATGCAGGGCCCCGCCTATAAAGAAGCCTATAACAAGGGTTACAAAGAGGGTGAAAATGCCGGCGAAAATGCTGCCAAAGAAATATTGGAAGGCAACCCGTTGCCCGAAAGGCCCGAGATAAAAAATGATTTGAACGATGAACTGAATGCCGCTTACGAAGAGGGATTCAAGCGCTCCTATCAAAAAGCAATCGAATACTGGCGTGGCTACAACAGGGCCTATAATCAGGTGAATAACAGCAATGCCGATGACGATTTCGACAATAGTGTCGATGCCGATATTCAACAGCGGTCCTCCTTTCAGGAAGGTGTAAGAGAAGGACGCAAACAGGGTATGCTCGACAAGGCCGCAGGTACCGTAAACAATGCCAAAACTGCCCTTTCGACCGAATCGCTGCAGATGGGTAATAAAATCGCCAACCTCATCGGTCAGTACCGCGAAGGGTTTTTGGATAGCCGTGCAGATGGTATCGAAGCAGGCTATAATGAAGCATTCAAAATGCCCGAAACACCCGAAGAAGGTAACAATATCGCCGCACTGAAAAAACAGTTTGCCCTGAAAGCTGGCTCTGCCGTTCATGAAAAAATTCAGAAAAAAATTGAAAAAGAACTCGAAAAAGCCATTGTTCAAAACAGCTCGAACCGAAACCTAAACACTGCACTGAACCAGATTCTGGAAAATTTATCCAAAATGAAGCGTCCAGATGAAAAAATGGACCTCAACAAGAAATTTGACCTGATCAACAAAGAAGCCGACCGAATTTTTATTGCTGAAAATAGCCTGAATGACTCCGATCAAAGAATCATTGAGCAGCTAAATGAGTTTAGTGTTGAATATGTCAGTGAATTCCGAGCCGGCTTTTTCAAAGGCGGTGAAATCGGGCTGCAGGACGGCATTAGCATAAAAGAACTCAAACAAAATATCAAACCCGATGAGGAGCGCAAAGATGCTGCCGACGATTTTTTCAACTCCATGCACGAAAGCATGGACAATGAAGGGGAAGCCGCATTTACAGATGCTTTCAAAGAAGGCGTTTCGAGCGGATTGAGGCTGGCAAAAACAAATCCCGATATGCAAAAATCGGATTTGGAAAGAATGGAATATCAGGGAATTAGCAATATAAGAGCAGCACTGCGCAAACTGATCAGCGCTGATTATAAATTACACAGAGATACAAAGGTTGACAGCAATGACCCCTCCTCCCTGGGTAATCATCGAAACATCACATTGGGTTTTAGAAAAATTCTTAGCGAATTTAAAGATAGTACCGAAAGGGCGCCAGCCGATAATGAGTCTGTTAAAGATTTTATCGAGGCCGAAATGAAAGAGATTCAAAAGGAACTTGAAAATAGTTTTGAAGACAATTCCGACGAAAATCTAATAAAATATTTTGCTGATATACTGGGCCGCTTGTGGTCAAAATTCCTTAAACTCTACCAAAAAGGATATCACAATGGCTTCAAATCGGGTGTGCATCAGGGAGTCGACAAAAGAAACAATGCCATAAATTCTGCCTCGGCCGGTGCCGATAATCAATTGCAAGCCATTCACGAATTACTGCAGGGAAGCCATATACAGGATGCCTATATCAATGACCTTGACTTGGCCGATGCGCAGGATGAAATGAGACATGAACTGGCACATTATCGCGCCGAAGTAAATAAATCGCAGGAACAGAGCTTTAAAATTGATGAAGATTTCACGGCACTCTCAACAGAGTACAATCAAATAAAATCTCTCGAAAGCGGTGAACCCGAGGCCGAAAATATTGATTTTACCAGCCTGAGCGAAGAGGATTTTAATAGGATGCTCAACTTAGATGCTATTTCGAATGATCCTGCTGCCGTCAATGCCAGATTGAACGCTTTGGATGAGAAAATAAATGCCAACAGAGCAAAATACCGCGAACTGCAAACCGGCATAGACCAACAGGCAAGCAACTACCTGAGCTTTATCAGAGAAAATGCAGGTTTTGAAACTGGCAACAATGCAGTTGCTGCAACCCGCGACTATCTTATTGACGATGCTGCAACCCTTAGCCTCGAAGGCAATTTCAACTACAGCGAGGAAAACAGCAGTATAAAAGGAGCAGGCAAAATTGTCCTCGAAGACAGTAAACATCAGATTCACTATTTTGCCAATCTGCTGCTGGGTTTGGGCGACCTTCGTTTCAGTGCCAGTGGCCTCGAGCGCGACGACCTTGAATATTATGTAACGCTGAAAGAGGGGGCAGTAAAGGCACCCAAAAAGGAGGGCAATGCTGTCAAGGAAGTGGTTTTTGGCTTCGATCGCCTCGATTTCGAAATGGGCATGGGCCTGATAGAGCAGCTGGAACAGCAGTTGCAATTGGATGATGTGCTCACTGGTGGCAATGTTTTGGGAAATATAAATTTGGAATAGTGAACGCCTCGGAAGAATAATTCGACCGTCTATTGGAGTCGCACTTATTACTTGTCATACTTTTATACAAATAATGCGAATCAAGAGTTAAAAAAGGTCTTATTTTACATCAATAGCTTAAAAATATTTGCCTTAATAAATTGACAATATGTCATTTGCAAAAACTATAGGTTGTTTTAAGAGGTCAGCCCTACGGGGGTTTACATTTTTTACTAAGAACAGGTCGCTCCTATGGAGCAAAAATGGCTCCGTAGGAGTCAACTGTTCTTAGTTATAATTGAATAAGATAAAAAAAAGCCCCGTAGGGGTGACCTGTTTGATTGTTTGCTAGGATTTTATGATATTTAAGTTTTAAAAATCCAACCCTTGATTCGCATAAATATTTAAATCCATTGGGGTTCTTTGACTGGGTTAAAAATCTGTGCTAATTTCTTAAATCTCTGTAATACAAAGTCTATATCTCTATTCTTTCTTGCAAGTCATTCCCCACTCCAAAGCTATTCTCCAATCAACGCCGATATCACCCCTTCTTAAATATTTTTTATTTTCTAAAAAAATGGCACGGCCTTTGGTTATTTCAATATGTATTTATAATTTTATCACAAACAATAAAAATCTACCTCCTATGAACTTTGTAAATGCATTTCAAAAAATTGCCCTTTCTTTAGGCGTACTTTTCTTCGGTATTGGTGTATTTATTTACTCCATCAGCCCCGCTCAGGCAGATAATCCTACAACAGTTAATAACTCAGGGAAATATATGTTTTCAACCACGGCAACGGTGTACAACGGAAAACTTTCTTACCTAGTTTTAGGTTGGGATACTGAGAGTGGAAAATCCAAGATATACGGACTCAACACCACAACAATAAAAATGAATCCTGAGTCTTTCCAATTACCCGCTTCTCCATTGTATTAAAACTTAAGAATTTTAAACCCATCCCCTATGGCTAACGAAAGTTTAGTAACCAAACTAACCATATCAGCCTTCAAAGATATTGCCTGTGCAACAGCGATAGAAGACCCCAATGAACTAATCCTGCAGGTAAATCCACAAGAAATTGCCCTGAAATTTACTGTCAAATATGGAGATGCTACAGGTGGACAATCTGCAGCGGGGTCAGTTGGGAGCAGTGTTGAAGCCGCTGCAGGCAATTCCTTCACCCCACAGGTATTTCAAAAATATGAAATGCCAAATCTGCGCATTGATACCATTGTAGATGCTACTGGTGTTTTGGAAGATCCCTATGCCAATACCTATTGGAGTATGGATGATGGATCGGAGCAGCCCACTGTAGAGTTTTACATCGAGCGCATGAAAAAGGTGCTCTACAATTGGCAAAGTGAGGAACATGGTCCTCCATTTCTGCTCATCAACTGGGGTTCGGTTCTGCCCTCTCATAGTAATGATAGCAGTCACCCCGAAGGGCGTTATAAATGTCAATTGGGCGAGATGGAGATCAAATACACGCTTTTCAGTGCCAAGGGATTTCCAATAAGAGCAGAAATAGCTCTTGACTTTATAGGTGTTGAAGATCCAGAGAAAGCTGTAACTGGCTACTCTCCAGACCTCTCTCACCTCATTGAAGTAAAATACGGCGACAACCTACCCGCCATGTGCAAAAAAATATATGGCTCACCCGAGTTTTTCCTGCAAATTGCCAAGGTAAACAATCTGCCATCTATTTATGCTATAGAACCGGGTATGAAACTTGTTTTTCCGCCTTTGGAAAAAGCATCGCGCTAAGGACATTGAACATTTTTCATTGAGCATTGAACATTTTTCATTGAGTATTGAACATTGAGTATTGAGCATTGAGTATTTTTCATTGAGCATTTATAGGAAAATCGGAAATCTTTCCTCTCGTCATTATCACGAGCCATTCTTTCCTCTTTCATTCTTTCTCCCGATAGCTATCGGGATTTCATTCTTTCATTCTTTCCTCTTTCATTCTTTCATTCTTTCATTCTTTCATTCTAAAAACCATGCAAATCTCCAATTTCCTTCAAAAATGCTTCGGCATTGCCCTGGTATCAGGCACCATTCTTTTTGGTTCAGCTGCCCTTATTGCTACCATCAATCCTGCTAAAGCTGATAATCCTTCGACAGAAAATAGTACTGGGAAGTTTATGATGGATCAAGAATCTTCTGAAAGAGACGGAAAATCATATTATAATGTTTTAGTCTGGGACACTGAAACTGGGAAGTCGAAAATGTATTATTTAAATTATAATGATGGGACCTACAAATCATCCAATGCTCAATTGCCATCTAGCCCAATTTACTAAAATTTTACAAAACCATGGGACAGTTAAAATAGCTAACTATTGAGGCTTTTAGATAAACCGAAGCTAAAGCATCGGGCTCTAATGGTATTGTTTTTTCTGAGCTTAAAAGCTTCAGAAAAAATTAAAAATCTGATGGTTTTAACCCAGGACTAACCCGCTACAACCAGGTACAAAAAAATTGGCTGGTTTTAAAAAATAGTAATTGGAATGAGTTTTCCTCAAAGGTCAAAATTTTTTATAAATTTTGACCTTTGCTTTTTTTTTGGTACTTTTGGAAATCATTTTTTTAGATTACTGATATCATCTATCTAAATTCATTTTTAAAAAAGGCTAATAGTCTAGCATCGCTAAGTCTAAGCTTTAATTTTTAATTTCATCCATGAAAGCATTACCCATTGGCATACAAGATTTTGGAACCTTAAGAAGCGGAGATTATCTCTATGTGGATAAGACCGAGGTTTATTATGATGTTTTTTTGGAGGGAAAATATTTTTTCCTATCGCGCCCTCGCCGATTTGGAAAATCTACCATGTTGTCCACCCTGAAATATTTATACCAGGGAAAAAAAGAACTGTTTAAAGGGCTCTGGATTGAGGATAAATGGAATTGGGAGAAAACTTATCCGGTGATTCATGTGGATTTAAGCAGTATTAATACCAGAAAAAGCACCCTAGAGGCAGGCCTTATGACTCAAATGCAAGAACATGCCGAGAAATTTGGAATTAAATTAAATTCTGAAGATGCTGCATCCGGTTTCCGACAGTTAATTCAGGAATTGGGAGGAGCTTCAGGAAAATGTATAGTATTAATAGACGAATACGACAAACCAATAACCGATTACATTACTGAAGAGGACATATCGGCCAAACATGTTAAAGAATTAAAATCATTCTATGGCATTCTGAAAGGAGCCGATCAATATCTGCACAAGGTCGTTATTACAGGTGTTTCAAAATACGGCAAGGTTTCTATCTTTTCCGATCTGAACAACCTCAACGACATCAGCATGAATGCAGAAAGCGCAAAGATCTGCGGTTACACACAGGAGGAACTTGATCTGCTATTTGAAGATCGATTTATTTTTGGCGCTCAAAAATTTAAAATCAGTATTCATGAACTGACAGCCTCTGTTAAGAGTTGGTATAATGGCTACAGCTTCGATGATGATTTATCTGCAAAACTTTACAACCCTTTCTCAATACTAAATTTTTTCGATAAGTATCAATTTAAGAATTATTGGTTCGAAACCGGTACGCCAACTTTTTTGATGGAGCTTATATCGCAAGAAAAAATAGATCCAGCCCGTTTGGAGTACCTAAAGGCAACTGATATTGTTTTTAAATCTGCTGACATTCAGCATATCGATGCTCTTTCTTTGTTATATCAGACAGGGTACCTGACTATTAGAGAAATAAGCGGACATTATGAACGCCGACGCTATGTTCTGGGTTTTCCCAACCACGAGGTAAGATCCTCTTTCATGATTTATCTGCTCTCTCAGTATTCAGGGGAATCTCCTACGCTGTTGAGCAGCGATGTCATCATAAAAATACAGGACGCGCTTTGGAATAGAACATGGCCCGAGTTTTTTGAGGTTTTGAATCATGTCTTTTCAACTGTTCCTTATCATATTTTCAACAGCAATGAGGCCTATTATCACTCTTTGGTGCATGTTACACTTACGCTGACGGGGAATTTAGTGCTCTCGGAACTAATGAG